>JAHDDD010000205.1 GCA_020629535.1 Saprospiraceae bacterium | reverse complement strand
AATTATTGAACGTTAGGACATTTGAAAGAATGCCCATATTGATATTATTGACTTTACCGGTGTATGCGTTGTTAACCTCCATATTGCTCTTGTTTGGTCAAAAGATTGATTCATTAAAACTTGCATTTACACAGACCTACCATTTTGGATTTTCTGAATTAGGACATTTATGTAATAATGTACAATGTGGTGGTCATTACTTATGCTCTGTAGCAGCCAATGGTCACAAAAGAATAGTGAAACCAATAAGGTATGGAAAGCGAAAAGGCCAATTAATTATTTGCAATCGACAACTGCTAATCTCCAATGCCTTTGAAGAAAAAATTCATGAGTTACTTCCAAAGACCCACAAAGTAATTCGAAAAAAATATGATAAGGTGGGCGACGCTGTGCACCAATATTACTATTTGTTTGAGAAGAAAGCAATTTCAGACATTGTTTACTTTCTCATGAAACCAGCGGAAATCTTTTTTCTAATTTTTCTTTATCTCACAGATGTTAATCCTGAGGAAAGAATATCGAGACAGTACACCAACTAGTTGCTACATCCTACAATTCTCGCTAGGAATTCATCACCAAGATTCACCTCAAAATTTGGATACATTTCTACGTGGTCACCAGCTTGAAAAGTAACATTGCTCCCACCTACCAGAGGTTGATTTGAATGAACCCAATTCAATGCCTCATATAGACCGGATGGTGTAGCTGCAACATTTAGATCAAGCGTTGGTTGACAGCTTTGAGTTACTGTCGTGACAAACGAATCTACGCAACCATCAACACTAATGACAATCAGCTCTGCCGTGTAGGTTCCATTGCTTGTATAAGTATGAGATGGATTTGCCAATGAGCTTGTAGTTCCATCTCCAAAATCCCAAAGGTAGGTAGAACCACCTGTTGATAAATTTGTAAAATTTGTTGTTGCGCCTGTATAACTATAGCTGAAATTAGCGGTCACCCCTTGTGATATATTTACATTGAGTGTCACGGGATCGCCAGATGCGTCAACACAATTTCTTTCCGTTGCAGTGATGGTACCTATTGATCCAGGCGTAGTCCATTGAACGGTGATACAATCATTATTGTCTGCAACGACAACACCTCCAGTAACAGACCAGCAGAATTTAGAATCAGGCGAAGTGCCAGCGATACAATAGCTGGTGACTTCATTAGGACATGCCGATAAATTTCCACCAATGGTTGGAGCTGCAGGCTTCATCAAATCATTAAGAAAGTTTGCAGACTTTACTTGAAATTCCAATGCAAGGACCGGATCAGCCCACATTTCATGACCTTGACCCGTGTATGTGTTTAGTTCGTTAATTATACCTTGTGAATTCGCTCGAGCATGAATAGGAATCGATCCATATAAAATTGGGAAAATTGGATACCCAAACGGACTTGCCGCATTGGGGCTTACCGTAGTGTCATCCAATCCATGGAAAGAAATAATCGGAGATTCACCTGAATTGATCCAGTATGTTTTTCCAATGCCACCCCAAAGATTTACAACTGCATCAGGATGACTATTGGCAACCAATGTATTTCCTGAACAATCCATACAACCTTGATCCGGGAAATTGAATGTAGCTTGTAATAATGAATCAGGTTGGTTCACTCTATCGGTTTCAACCGCATAGGCTGCATGAATTGCACTGATGCCACCTGCGCTATTTCCGCCTCCATAAATACGCGTTTCATCAATTCCATAACTCGCAGCATTGACTCTGAAAAATCTGACGGCAGCTTTGAAATCCTGAAGACCTCTATAAACGGCTCTCACCGCACTGTTTGTACTAAAGAGATTAAAACCCAATCGGTAATCAATACTGGCTACGCAAAATCCACGACGAGTCATCGCCTCACAGTAATCAACCAATTCAGCTTGACGCTTATCACCCACCAAAAATGATCCACCAAAAGCCATGATGATCAATGGTCTTTTGCTTAACGTATCACCGACAGGCTCATAAAAGTCGAATGAAAGGTCTTGCATGACACCCAAATTGGTTGGGGCACTGCCATATAATTCTGGTTCCTGAGTTACTTGAGAAACGAAAATCTCATTTATGTAACGAACATCAGGACATGCATTCTGACCTATAATTTGTAAGGAAAAGCCACAGAATAGGGCTATCAGAAGGGTAAAACGTAACAACATCTTATTTTCTCTTTTAGGTTGCAGTAAGATAGTTGTTTTTTCGCTAAGACCGAACCATATGAACGAAAATGTGAAGAATGGCAACTGTTGCAGGAATGCGAAAAGAATGGGGCAATAAAAAAGAGGCTGCCTTCGCAGCCTCTGTACCAAAACTCAATCTGATGAACTATTTACTGTATTTCTTTATGCTTTTGGTTGTGCGCCAATGGTGTATACATACCCTAAATGCATTCCAAACGCTCTGTTTCTAACTTGAATGTCAATGATCGGATCGGCAAGAATATCTGTGATTGCGTGCGTGTATGTCATACCCAAATCAAAAGCGCCACCGCCATATGGAATTCTGATTCCACCAATTGCCTGAGCATTTACTTCGAACCGATTGTAGATATCTCTGTTGAGGTCAAGTTCTGAAGTATTGACGTTAAATTCGACGAGTGCTACGGCTTTCAATGTTGCTTCCGCTTTCAACGCATACGCGAAAGTTGGTCCAATTCCAAGGTATGGTCTTACTCCACCTTCATTTCCAAATTTATAAGTAAGTAATAATGGGGCTTCAAGGTAATCTAATCTTGTTTCAGCTTTTGCTCCGATTGGGAAAGTCATATCCAAAACATCTACTGGAAATGTCTCATCAAGAATAAATCCTTTTCTTTTGTATCCGATCCCGGTTGAGATCATCAATCTATCGTCTAAATGTTTATCGACTGTCAATGCTGCTGTAACGCCAGGAAGAATTTCTACATCTGGAGTTAGCAATTCTGAAAATCCATCTACTGTGGCAGATCCTATATTAAATCCAAGTCTTCCGCCGATATCTGTTTGAGCATTGACCAAAAAGCTGGTTCCAATCAAAAGTGCGAGGATGCTCATTTTTTTCATAATCTTCATGTGCTTTAATTTTGATGAATTAATAACTGCAAATTGGGATGTTCAATGGTTAAGAGGTGTTAACCAGCCGTTACTGCTGTTATAAAAATATGAGGAAATTAGTTAAGGCTGTTAAGAAGTGTTAATAGTGATTTGCGCTTGTTAAGAATATAACATTCTACTCGATGCTTATAGCATCCAATGTACGCCTAACAGGATAACTTGGTGTATGTCTGTGGTTGGAAAATCACCCGCATCGAAATAGACTTGTGGAGCATATTCTAATCTAAATAACATTGGTATTCCGGGAAGCTGCCAATCAATTCCTGCCAATCCAACAGCACCAATAATATTATCTGAAAATGAGAAAAGATTGATCAGAAAACCTGCACCGGTGTACCATCGAAAGTATGGACTGGGGAATTCGGTATACCAAGCGCCTGTAACAGAGATTTGAGTGTTTCGAATACTTGATATTATTAGACGGTTGCCTATCATTCTTCCAACAGAATATTCGATGGCAAAATTTTCTGAAAGAAAGTTTTGGTACGAAGCTACACCGTGGGTGCCCGCCTTTATACCGAAAGAATTGTAGTATTCATATTGACCAAAGCAACAGGTACTCATCAGCCAATAAAATATTATGTAGATAATGCTATTCTTCACCTTGGGGCATTTTAATCAAAGTAAAAATGAAGATCCCCCAAGCCAAAATAAAAAGCAATCCACCCATCGGGGTGAGTGGGCCAAGTATGGAGGTGAAGCCAATATTGGTCAATGATTGGGTGGTTAATAAATATATACTTCCTGAGAACAAAATGATACCTGCAAATATAAGTTGTGCGGATCTGTAAAATCCATTGTGCTTGAACAGATACAGGCATAGCGTTATAATAATCCCTGCCAGACTGTGGTAGAATTGATATTGTACTCCTGTGCGAAAACTGGTCAATGATGCTTCTGGAATTCTTGATTTAAGTCCATGCGCTCCGAATGCACCTAAGATGACTGCAAGCATTGCCATGAGGCTAAAAACGACTAGTAAATTTTTACATTTCTTGTTCATATCAAATTTGCCAATTGATGGGAGCCACACCCAATTGCTCAAAGTGCGCATTGGTTTTTGAAAAATGCTTACTACCAAAAAAAGCACCTCTGGCAAGCGGTGATGGATGTGCTGCTTCGAGAATTAGATGTCTCGATCCATCGATCAATGCTGCCTTATTACGAGCAAAATTTCCCCAAAGGAGAAAGACCACATTTTCTTTTTTATCAGAAATGGTTTTAATTACCGCATCCGTGAATTCCTGCCACCCAGCTGCTTTATGAGAGCCGGCCTTTTTCTTCTCCACTGTCAACATTGCATTTAATAAAAATACTCCTTGTTCTGCCCATGTAGTGAGATCACCATGCGCGGGTAATTCCATCCCGATATCTGTTTTTATTTCTCTAAAAATGTTTTTCAAAGAAGGAGGTAGTCGAACACCTTTTGGAACAGAAAAGCAAAGTCCCATCGCTTCTCCGGGATTGTGATATGGGTCTTGACCTAGAATCACGACCTTTACCTTTTCGAATGGTGTCTTTTCGAAAGCATTGAATATCAAAGTACCTGGTGGATAAATTTCCTTACCTGCTTTTTTCTCAGATTTAATAAATGAAATCAAATCATCAAAATATGACTTTTGAAATTCCTCACGCAATGCTTCCTTCCAGCCACTCTCAATTTTTACTTTCTCAGGATCCAACTCAATGTTTTTTGCTAATGCAATTTACAATATAATGAGTGGATCATTGTAGTTTCTTCACTTTCAAAGTTAATAACTCATCTCTCTATTTGTTTACTCTTAACCAACTCCACACATCTCTAACATCTCGTTAATCTAGGTTAATGATTTCTTAATCGCTGTAACTATTCGAGCTCTTGTTACATCTTTGTTTTAAACGCGCAATTATGAAAAATGTATCTGGCAAACTTCTGTTTGCATTTTGCAGTCTATTGATCTTTATGTCCTCATGTTCTGACGACGATCTTTCTGATTTAGAATTTGACTTGCTTGGAGAATGGTTTGTCGAAGATTTTGTTTTCAATGGTACCAATGCTGCTACAAATGGAGATCTCGCAGAAATGCATTGGATATTCTTAGCCACACGTGATTTTGAAATGAGTTGGTTTACAGACGATCAATTTTTTGTACTTCCGGGAACATGGAGGGCAAATGAAGGTAATCTAACCCTTAGACTGGATCTTGATGATGATTTTTTCTTTTTCTGTGGGGATGATGATCAAACTTTTGATATCAGTTTTTTTGCGGATGATGTGCTCCTCTACGGAGAATGCGGACCAGTTGAATGGATGGAAATCGAACTAGAAAAGTTGTAAATGCAAAGAGGGGCGAATCATACTTGATTTGCCCCTCTATATTATTTTTCAACGCATACATCTTGCGTTATTCTAACCTTTAGATGACATTGGGTTCAGAATTGTTTGGTGGGATTGTATCTTCCACATTTTCTTTTACCCAAGTTACACACTCTTTAAAATTCTTGAATACTTGTGATTCAGGAATCAAATCTGGAATAATGTCGATCCTTTCCATCATGTACCTTGGTTGCTCTGGTGGACCTACCAAGAGTACCTTGATATTGTTACCAACCATGTCAACCAAAATATCTTCAAGTGTATATAGTCCCGATTGATCCATATAATTCATCTTCTCCATTCTCATAATTACCGTTGATGCAGTATTTGGAATTTGAGAAGCCGCAATTTGTTGCAAATCATTGGTCGAACCGAAAAATAATGGACCGTTAATGTGTTTGATGAAAACTTCTTCTTTTAGATTCTCTGGGAAATCCATTTCATCCAACCATCTTTCTTCTCTAAGTGGCGTCACATTAGATCTTGCAGAAGTCATGTCTCCAATCTTCTTCATGAACATCAATGAAGCGATGACCAAGCCAATACCAACTGCGTATACTAAATTCCAGAATGAAGAAAGAATAAGCACGATTAAAAGTATCGCTACTTCCGGTCTAGGCATATGTGGAATGGCCTTTAGACCCTTATAATCCATTACACCAATACCCACTGTTATTAAGATACCTGCAAGTACAGCTGCAGGAATTTTTGATGCAATAGGCCCAATTGCGAGGAGTATAAATAAAAGAAGTAAACCAGCGATCATACCAGATAACTTCGTTTTACCACCAGCATTAATATTGACCACAGTTCGGATGGTCGCTCCCGCACCTGGAATTCCACCGAATACAGCTGCAATACTATTACCAATACCTTGACCTACTAATTCTTTGTTTGGATTGTGTTTCGTTTTGGTCATATTATCTGCAACCACTGAGGTAAGCAATGAGTCAATCGCACCCAACAAAGCCAAAGTGATGGCTGTAAACAGATATGGAGAAATCGCAGCAAAACTAAATCCCGTCATCATTTCTCCTAATCGAGGCAATGGCAATCCTTGGGGAATTTCTTCAATCGGTCGATAATCTAGTCCAAAGCCCACCGCTATCCCAGACATCACCAGAAGGGCGACCAGGGTACTTGGAATGGCTTTGGTTATTCGTTTAAATCCAAATACTATAAATATGGTAGCCAGCGCAATGATAAGTTCAAGCCAATTGACTTGCTTGAGGCCCCGTGGAAAAACTTTCAAAGCACCAATAATTCCTGACGCTTCTTTTCCAGCCAATGTTTGCGATTCTTTGTCAATATCTGCGGGAGTGATAAGCTCTGCTCTCTTAATCGTTTCTTCAAAATCTTCCAAAACAAGAATACCTTCTCCAGCTTCTTCTTTGAGAATGTTTTCAAGAATCATCTCTTCAGCCTGAGGTTTAAACTGATTTACATATTCAGCGTCTTCCTTTGGATAATATCCAATGGCTGGAAGGAGTTGAGTGATAATTATGATTACTCCAATGGCGGTCATAAATCCTGAGACTACGGGATAGGGCACATATTTAATGTACTTACCAAGTCCAATGAAACCCAATAGAATTTGTATCAAACCTGAAAGAAGGAAAACGGTCAATATAGCAGGAGCGGCTTTGGCCAGATCTCCGTCAAAGTTGGCCATGATACCTGCTACAATCACCATACTCAATGCTGTCATTGGAGCGGTAGGACCGGAAATTTGAGTATTGGTACCACCAAACAATGCAGCGAAAAAGCTGATAAAAATCGCACCATAGAGACCTGCTGAAGGACCCATTCCAGAACTCACACCAAATGCAAGTGCTAGTGGTAAGGCAACAATACCGGCAGTTAGACCACCAAAAAAGTCACCACGAAGGTGCTTAAAGTCGAAACCGAACTTATTCATAATAGACCGTTTTTATAGAAAATGTGAGTATTACTTGCTTAAATGTAACAAAAACAATGTTTTTCCGTGAGTATTGCTAATCTTTAATTGCGATAATGCTGAACCAAACAATGATTATTGTTTTTTTAAGGACAAAGAAAATTCTAAAGGCTCTTTTCATGTTGT
>JAHDDD010000204.1 GCA_020629535.1 Saprospiraceae bacterium | reverse complement strand
CCCGTAGTGTATTTTGCATTTCCTATTTTTTCTTCATATCCAAAATAGATGCTTGAGTCAAGGGAAACTACTCCAAAGATGCTTAATTTTTGTAAAGGCGATTCCAGTGTTATTAAGTCTCGTTGTTCTAAGGATGAATTTAAAAACAACAAAAAAGGTTTGCTATTGCTCGAATGTTTACCAAATACACAGAAGCCATCTCCATGTGTTGTGATTCCCTCAACGATCAAAGAAATATTATCTTCCGGATTTATTTCTAACTCAATTTGTGCTCGTTCAACAAATTTATTTTCTTCATATATAACGAATTCCAACACATCCCCTTTAAATGCATTTTCTATAATTGGATTGCCGACAATATATATTCTATTATCATATTTTGCGATAGGGAATTCTCCTCCAGCAATAAAATTTTCATAAAATGTATCCCTTTTGGTTGAGTAATCCAGTGCATCAACCTCTTTCATATTTAGCCCATAGATTTCATTTTGGACACCGGTACCTACCAAGAAAAATGAATTATAATTTTCAGTGAAATTTTCATACACCACATCATATTCAATCTCTATTTGCCCGGCGCAATTAGTGATCCATATGATTAAAAATATGGGGATTAATAACTTTGAATATTTGAAAACCATTAATGAATAAAAATCTTTTTCACTAAAATTAGCTCTTTATTTTGAAAAATTCTTAAAAAATAAACGCCTGATTGCTTCTGATGTAATTGAATAAAATCATCGTTTACTTTTCCTTTCGACTTTAACAATCCAAAGGTATCAACTAATTCAAAATTGAAATTCTCACAATTATCAATACAATCAATTAAAACTTTAATTTCGCCATTTACCACTGGGTTTGGATACACAACTACATTCAGTTTATTATCAACTTTGATTTTCCGCAATTTGAAGAATTTCAGAAAAGTAAAACTGGACTTTGAAAATCATTCTACTGAGTAAAGGAAAATGGACGTTTATTTAACGGTATTTGAAAAGCCCCTATTCAACCATGAATCTCAACTTTGTATTTTCACTGATATCAGTATTCTCTACGACTAAATAATAAAGTCCAGTCCTATACCTAGAGGTGTCAATAATCAATGTTTCATTATTACTTTGAGTGGTGAAAGACTTTAACCTTTGTCCAACACTATTTACTATGGTGAATTTGCAGTTTGAACATCCTTTTGTATCAAGCATTAAATAATCGCTTGTTGGATTTGGAAATAACGCGATTTTCCTTTTTGAATCTTCCTCAAAAGATACACTGACAGAATCAGAGTTAAAAGGGATTAAATTTCCGTCTTCGTCTACCTTCAAAATACATTGTTGAACTCTTGGTTCGTTTTCCGGAGTATCTTTGAAAAAAAAGGAACCTACAATAAAATAATTGTCTTCAAATTTCTGCATATCCAAAAACGTAACTTCTTGTAAGTTTGATTTATCAGGAATGCTTACTTTTTTTGTCCATACATCATTGCCGTCCTCATCAAATTTCCCAATCATACCAAAAGATTGGTCATCCCCAGAGGATGACCCTTGCTCCTTTCTTGTGCCGATATAAACATACTTTTCAGGATGGCTACTAGGTATTATTTGTCTTATACCGGGGAGTAACAAATCATAGTCCCAATGATTACCACCTAATACTTTAGTCCATAATTCATCACCATTAATATCAACTTTTCTTACACAAGGCTGAAACCTTCCAGGAGGTAGATAGGAAGTAAATGATACAATATACTCTTCATTAGGCGTTTTAATTACTTTTCTTATCGCCGTCCAAATGTTTGGATTCTCTAATTCAATATAGTGTCTCCATTCAATTTCTCCTTCAATGTTTCCTTTAAAAAGCAAACCCGTTGTTTGAGTATTAGATCCAAGAATCGAAAAGCCACCAACTAAAAAGGTAGAATCACTTAGGATTACGAGTTCCCTGCCAGCTGTATAAATCTCACTAAAATCAAACTCAGTTCTTTCAGCATCCTGATCTAAGCCATATTGCACAACAATATTATTGTAATTCTCTTTCCAATTGATAAATAATATAGTAAAGTCATCATCCCAAGGTGTCAAACCTACAGGTTGGAGCACTGCATCGGGTGTATTGCTTAGATACGATAGTTTGCTCTCAATTGTATCATTTTCAATATCATAGATCATGACATAATCATTGGCTGATAAGCCATTTACAATGGAATAGATTCTGTTTTCAACAATAAATAAGTCGTTGTGGTTGTTTTGAAAATAAATCGGAGAATTTTCATCGGAATCAATTTCCATATTAATTAGTTTCCCTTCTTTGTCATACTTGAAAATATAAACACCCTGTACATTATTAACAGGGTATTCATCTCCTTTTCCTATACCTGTAGTATATATGTGCTCTTCATCAACACCAATGCAATATCCTTCACATGCTTCTAACACATGACATCCGGTCAGAACCGATGTTTCGTTTTGACCGGAAATGCTTAAAGCAAATAACATGTATATACTTGATAGGTATAGCTTAATCCTACACATTCAGTTTATTATCAACTTTGATTTTCCTTTCTCTCTCTGTAATATCAAGATTTCCTCTCAGTTTTTCAAAAATTAACTGACCTGTTATCACAAAATAAATTGACCTTGAATATGAATTCACTTCACCATGTAGACTTCCGATTTCATAAAGGAAATTAATATCTTCTTGACTTAGTCAGTATCACGCTACTGAACTGCATTCTCATGAAGTACTTCTGTGCCATACCCGTTACAAATATCTATTGATTTTGATACGAACCTAATTGCTGCAATTTGAAGAATTTCAGAAAAGTAAAACTGGACTTTGAAAATCATTCTACTGAGTAAAGGAAAATGGACGTTTATTTAACGGTATTTGAAAAGCCCCTATTCAACCATGAATCTCAACTTTGTATTTTCACTGATATCAGTATTCTCTACGACTAAATAATAAAGTCCAGTCCTATACCTAGAGGTGTCAATAATCAATGTTTCATTATTACTTTGAGTGGTGAAAGACTTTAACCTTTGTCCAACACTATTTACTATGGTGAATTTGCAGTTTGAACATCCTTTTGTATCAAGCATTAAATAATCGCTTGTTGGATTAGGAAACAAAGTAATTCTTTTATTGGACCCTTCATCAAAAGTTGCACTTACAGTATCTGAATTAAAAGGGATTAAATTTCCGTCTTCGTCTACCTTCAATAGACATTGTTGGAGTCTTGGTTCGTTTTCCGGAGTTTCTTTGAAAGTAAAGGTTCCCACAATAAAATAAATGTCTTCGTGTTTTTGCATGTCAGAAAAGATCACCTGATCTAAATTTGACTTATCAGGTATACTCACTTTTTTACACCAGACATCATTTCCGTCTTCATTTATTTTTCCAATCATACCAAAGGTTTGATCTTCAGGAGAAGCTTCCTCTTCCATTCTTGTTCCAATATAAACATATTCACCTGATTGATTACCGGGTATAATTTCTCTGATACCATCATGTCTAAGATCATAATCCCAATGTTCCCCGCCAAGTACTTTTGTCCACAATTCAAAGCCATTGGAATCAATTTTTCTTATATATGGTTTGTATTTCCCAGGAGGATCATAGGCAGTGAACGAAATAAGATAATCTTCATCCGTGTTCTTAATTACCTTTCTTACTAGAGAGAGAGAATTTGGGTTTTCCAATTCAATAAAATGTTCCCATTCTATTTCTCCTTCAATATTTGCTTTAAAAAGGAATCCCGTTGTTTTGGAGTCAAACCCAATATCTGTAAACCCACCAATTATGAAGGTGGAGTCACTCAGATTAATATATTCCTCACCAATTGTATAATTTTCAATAAATTCAAACTCTACTCTTTCGGAATTTTGATCCATACCATATTGTACGACGATATTATTGTAACTCCCATTCCATTTATTAAACAACACTATGAATTTATCCTCCCAAGGTATCAAACCGATTGGTTGTAACTTAGCATCGGGAGTATTACTTGTAAACGAAAGGTGGTTATCAATTGTATCATTTTCAATATCATAAATCATGATATAATCATTGCCTTCCAAACCATTTACAATTGTGTACAGTTTTTCTTCAACAATAAATAAATCATTGTGATAATTTTGGAAATAAAACGGGGTAGTAGCATTTTCATCAGAATCAATTTCCATATTGATCAAGTTGCCATTTTTGTCATACTTAAAAACGTATACACCTTGAACATTATTCGCAGGATATTCATCCCCTTTCCCCTCTCCAGTTGTATAAATATAATCTTCATGAATACCGATACAATATCCTTCACATGCTTCTAACACATGACATCCGGTCAGAACCGATGTTTCGTTTTGACCGGAAATGCTTAAAGCAAATAACATGTATATACTTGATAGGTATAGCTTAATCCTACACATTCAGTTTATTATCAACTTTGATTTTCCTTTCTCTCTCTGTAATATCAAGATTTCCTCTCAGTTTTTTGGCCTCAGCTTACAAATCTTTCTGCAAAGCCACATGGGCTTCATCCAACAGCTTTCTCACTTTATCATCATTTTCATCTTGTGCATAGACCCTTAGCACGGGTTCCGTCCCACTTGGTCGAACCATGACCCACTGATTGTCTGAAAGGAAAAACTTATATCCATCCACATCTTCTGTTCTCAATACTTCTTTTCCGCCTATTTCTTTGATTTTGCCGGTCTTGGCATTGTCAATGATGGCCCATTTTTTAGAATCTTCAATATGTAGGTCGTCTCTGTCAAATTTGAATGAACCCACTTTAGCATAAATTTCAGAAATAAGTTCATTGATAGATTTGCCTGTTTTGGCCATAAATTCCATGATGGTCAACCCGATCCATACACCATCTCTTTCTGGTATATGTCCTTTGATGGCAAGGCCACCTGATTCTTCTCCACCCACCAGCACATCTTCTTTAATCATGATCTCGGCGATGTATTTGAATCCGATTTTTGTGGTGGTCACATGTAGGCCATACGATTCTGCCAATGCTTTCATCTTATTCGTGACTGAGAAAGTGATGATGACTTTCCCGTCCATCTTTTTGTATTCCTTCAAATAATACAACAAGAGTAAGAGTATGTGATGGGAGTCAACGAAATTTCCTTGCTCATCGTACATTCCGATCCGATCGGCGTCACCATCATTTGCGATGCCTAGATTGATGCCATCATGATCTTTGATGTATTGTGAAAGTTCTTTCAGATTTCTATGAATAGGTTCAGGTGCCTGCCCCATAAATGAAGGGTTATAATCACAGTGTAACAAGGCCGCATCAGGAAACAGTTTGCGCATGGCGTTTTGACCTGCTCCATACATAGCATCATAAGCGATCTTGATTCCAGAATCTTTGATCAGTTTAAGGTCAAAATTTGCTTTTACATGATCAAGGTACATTTTTTCAAGGTCAACGTATTCAATCGTACCGTTGTCCATGAAATGTTGGAAGCTCTCCAATTGCCCAATAGGAGACGCTGGAATGATGGCTTCAACTTCAGCCACTTCACTGGGCACCATTGGACCTCCAAATGAGGATTTTAGTTTATAACCATTGTAACTCGGCGGGTTGTGACTTGCTGTGATGACAATACCTACATCTGCTTTTAATTTTACTACTCCGAGGGAGACCATAGGAGTCGAAACAAATTCTTTTGCAGCCAATACTTTTATTCCAAAATGAGCAAGGACTTGAGATGTTGTTTCCATAAACATGGATCCTCCAAATCTGCAATCGTATCCAATCACTGCTGTGGACATTCCTTTTTCTTGCATCCATTTTGCCGTTGCTTCAGCAACCCGTTTTACATTGTCAGTTGTATATTCTTTGGCGATGATAGCACGCCACCCATCTGTACCGAATTTAATATTCATTTGATTTTATTTGATCGTTATCAATCGGGTACAAAGTTAAATTTATGATTTATAATATGCACGAACATATATTAATTTTTAATAATATTTGTAGATTAGCACAGGCATGAAAGATAGTTACAGACATAAGGGATTGCGCGCACAATTGGTTGAAGTAATCAGGCAAAAAGGTATTGATGATCCTCGGATTTTAGATGCCATTGGAAAGATACCACGTCATCTGTTTTTGGACAAGGCTTTTGAAGAGTGGGCTTATAAAGATGTAGCCTTCCCCATTGGCCACGAACAAACCATTTCTCAACCCTACACTGTGGCTTATCAGACCCAACTGCTTGAACTTCGAGGGAAAATGAAGGTATTAGAGATTGGTACTGGCTCAGGATACCAGGCGTGTGTTTTAGTAGAAATGGGCGCAAAGGTATATAGTGTCGAAAGGCAACAATCTTTGTTTATTCGTACATCTGAATTCCTACCAGAAATAGGTTATGGAATGATCAGAACTTTGTTTGGTGATGGTTACCAAGGATGTGAAAAATTTGCTCCCTTTGACCGGATTCTTGTAACAGCTTCTTCGCCTAATATTCCACAAACATTGGTAGATCAATTGAAGGAGGGAGGTAAATTAATTGTTCCTGTGGGTAATGATGAAATTCAGACAATGAAGCGCATTACAAAACTTCAGGATGGAAAATTGGAAGAAGAGTCATTTGGTAATTTCTCATTTGTCCCATTCTTAAAAGGTGTAGTAAAGGCCTCATAACGAGGATTGTATTATCTCATTATATCTGCTTCAATTGGTTGTTCCAATTCTTCCTTACTTGCATTTGTAAATCTGTATTCTATCCCAAGTGAGATGGTGGCCACTTCAAACTCATCATTTACAAAAGGAAATATTTGATTTTCTGCTGGCACAAAAATGCTTGTATTTTTGCTAATTGAGGTGTAAGCCCAAATCTTTTCAGAGAATCGAAATGTGCCTTTTGTATAAAATCCTCCGATCAAGTTTTCGAAGCCATTTCCAGAGGTATCATTTACATTTTCAATTTCAAAAGCGCACAAAGTTTTGTCATCGACCTCTTCAATGATCTCCAATCTGGCATTCTCCCATTGGGTAACGGTATGGACAGGTGTCATGAATAACAAGCCAAGATCTATGTTCCAGGAATTTTTCGCATTTGAAAATCGAACACCTAAGGGAATGGTGAGTTGGAGCATATTAAATGAAACTTCATTGTTGATGTTATTGCCTGGAAAATCATTGATGATGCAATCACAAAACGATGAACCCGAAAAAATATCAATGGGTTCAGTCAAAGCAACAGTGTCAATGGCCAGAGACAATGTATTGGATTGGAGGAATACTCTGGTTCTTTTAAAGTTCAAGTTCTTTACTCCAATACCACTTACTATAGATATTCTATCATTGATTGGATATTCGACATTTGCAAAAACTTCGAAACCAGAATTGCTTCGGTAACGGTTTGAATTTGTGTTTTCAAAAACTGTTGTTCTTTCCAGTCCTAAGGATTCATTGATTGGTTCAATAAAAATACTTGTAAATTGAGATCTGGAAACCACATCTTCAGGAAATGCAAAGTTGGTGCCTGCAGAAATCGAAAATTCAATCTGAGCATTGACCGAAAAGGAAATCAGTAAAAAGAA
>JAHDDD010000203.1 GCA_020629535.1 Saprospiraceae bacterium | reverse complement strand
ATTTGAAAGCCAAGTAACAATTTGACTTTTGGCTTAACATGAATGGTAATGAATCTGAGAGAATACCAAAGAAAAAAGAAAGCATGATCACTGCAGCTAAGTGCAGAATTCTAGTGCCTCAGATAAGAAGAAAATGGACTTAATGTCCAAATAAAGTGCCTACATACAAAATCTAAGCTTCCGCATTTGGATCTTTCAATTCGAAAGTATCCAAAAAGGAAGTATCGAATTTTCCTGCTAAGAACTTCTCATCTCTCATCAATGCTTTGTGGAATGGAATCGTCGTCTTGATTCCCTCGACAATGAATTCATCTAAAGCCCTTCGCATCTTGAGAATGCATTCTTCTCGTGTCTGTGCTTTACAAATCAATTTTGCAATCATTGAATCGTAGTAGGGTGGTACGGTATAACCTGCATATACATGCGTGTCTACCCGAACACCATGACCCTTTGGACTGTGGAAAGAAGAGATATTTCCCGGATTTGGCCTGAAATCATTGAATGGGTCTTCAGCATTGATCCTGCATTCGATGGCATGTAGAGTAGGTATATAATTCTTGCCAGACAATGGTTCGCCCGCGGCGACTTTGATTTGCTCTTTGATCAAATCATGATCTATCACCTCCTCGGTCACGGGATGTTCTACCTGGATCCGAGTGTTCATCTCCATGAAATAGAAATTCTTGTGTTTGTCGACAAGAAATTCTACAGTACCAACTCCTTCATAATTGATGGCTTCACCGGCTTTGATGGCCGCCTCACCCATTTCTTTTCTGAGCTTTTTTGTCATAAATGGCGAAGGGCATTCTTCCACCAATTTTTGGTGTCTCCTTTGAATGCTACAATCTCGTTCAGACAAGTGCACTACCTTACCAAATTGATCACCAATGATTTGGAATTCGATGTGTCGAGGTTCTTCGATGAATTTCTCCATGTAGATACCATCGTTGGTAAATGAAGCTTTGGCTTCTTGGCGTGCACTGTCCCATTGTTCTTCGAATTCGTCATCACTCCAAACGACGCGCATCCCTTTTCCACCACCACCAGCGGTGGCTTTCAGTATAACAGGGTATCCAATTTCTTTGGCCAATGCGATACCAGATTTTACATCTTTGAGCAAACCATCTGATCCCGGAATAACAGGAACCTTGGCTTTGATCATGGTTTCTTTTGCAGTGATTTTATCACCCATTTGACGAATCATCTTGGCTGAAGGACCAATGAACTTTACACCATATTCTTCAGTCACTTCTGCGAAGTCAGCATTCTCCGAAAGGAAACCATAACCAGGATGGATCGCATCAGCATTGGTAATTTCCACTGCTGCCATTATTTTCGGAATACTTAAATATGATTCAAGTGAGCTCGGTGGGCCTATTTTTACGGCTTCGTCGGCAAATCTAACGTGAAGACTGTCTGCGTCAGCAGAAGAATAGACGGCTACGGTCTTGATGCCCATTTCTTTACAGGTACGAATGACCCTAAGGGCTATCTCTCCACGGTTGGCTATTAGTATTTTCTTGAACATAAAATCGGTCTTAGCTGCTAAAAATTATCCTGCAGGATCCACCAAAAACAATGGCGTATCGTATTCAACAGGTTGAGCATCTTCGACCAGAACTTTAACGATTTTCCCAGACACTTCACTTTCAATTTCATTGAATAGTTTCATGGCTTCTACGATGCAAACGACATCACCTTTTTTGATGGTATCGCCGACATTGATGAATGCAGGTTTGTCTGGAGAAGGAGATCTGTAGAAAGTACCAATGATAGGAGATTTTACTTCAACCAAATTGGTTGCAGCGGTACCATCATCGGCAGGTGAAGCAGCAGCTGGTTGGGCTTCTGCTTTTGCAGCTTCAGTCACGACAGGCGGTGCCGCTTGTAAAACCGGAGCTGCAGGTGTAGTCATGGTAACCACCGGCTGTGCTGCCACAACTGGCGTGCCACCATTTTTTTCGTAAGTCTTGGTCTTAATCGATAATTCGAAACCATCATCTTTCATTTTGAATTCGGTAAGTTCAGCTTTACTTACCATTTTGATGATTTCTTGTATTTCTTTAAAAGTCATAATTAACTTTTTACTCGGTCCATATAGTTCCCAGTGGCCGTTTCGATACGAATTTTATCTCCCTCATTGATAAAAATAGGAACCTTTACTTCTGCTCCTGTTTCAACAGTTGCAGGTTTTGTGGCTGTTGAACTGGTGTTACCTTTGTCACCTGGTTCAGTATATGTAATCTCGAGAATTACATATTGAGGTAAGTCCACAGTCAATGGTCTGGATTCTTCAGCATGAAATAAAATTTCTACTTCTGAACCTTCTTTCAAGAACTTTGAATTATCGACAACTTTTTCGTCGATAGATGTTTGTTCGTACGTTTCAGTGTCCATGAAATTCAGACCAACGTCATCTTTATAAAGATATTGAAATTTTCTTCTTTCCACCCTTACCACATCAATTTTATGTCCAGCAGGAAAGGTGTTGTCAATAACTTTTCCATTGGTAAGGCTTTTCAATTTTGTTCGCACAAAAGCTGGTCCTTTCCCAGGTTTTACGTGCAAAAATTCAACAACAGAATATATATCATGTTTGTAGTTGATACATAGGCCATTTTTGATATCTGAAGTACTTGCCATAGTCTAGAATTGTTAAAATTTGTGCGAAGATAAGTAATTGGAGCTAAAAATACTGCTATGTGGATCGAACCTTGGGTCCAATTTTGCAGCATTTTAGAGAGGGTCGTATGCCCATTCAACAAGTGTTGAACCCCATGTAAATCCACCTCCAAAGGCTGTAATGATCAATTTATCGCCTTTTTTGAGCTGATTTTCATAATCATTCAGACAAAGTGGAATGGTCGCAGCAGTCGTATTTCCATATTTGTGAATGTTTACCATGACACGTTCCATCGGGAAATCCAACATATGTGCGACGGAATCTATAATTCTTTTATTGGCTTGATGTGGCACCACCCACGAAATGTCCTCTGTACTTAAATTTGCTTGCTTCAATACCTCTTTTGTGCTTTCGACCATACCATTGACAGCTCGCTTAAAGACATGTTTCCCTTCTTGATAGGCATAGTGTTCCCTATTTTGTATGGTTTCAATGGATGGCGGCCTCAAAGAACCACCGGCCTTCATATGTAAAAAGGGGAGTCCTGATCCATCGGCTTTCAGAACAGCATTCTTAATGCCGAAACCCTCTTCAGAAGGTTCGAGAAGCACCGCGCCGGCACCATCCCCAAAAAGAATACAAGTAGTCCGATCCTGATAATCAACGATGGAGGTCATCATATCTGCACCGACAACAATCACCTTTTGGTATGTTCCGGATTCAATAAATTTTGCACCAATGTTCAATGAGTATAAGAAACCTGAGCAGGCAGCATTCACATCAAAACCAAAAGCCTTGCTGCAACCTACTTTATAAGATATATTATTGGCAGTATCTGGAAATACACGATCTGCAGTCACGGTGGCACAAATAATCAGATCAATATCATCTTTAGACGTATTTGACTTTTTGAGCAGGTCTTTGACCGCTTCCACTCCCAAATCTGAGGTTGCTTTACCTTCTTCTTTTAGAATATGTCTTTCTTGAATACCAGTACGAGAGGTGATCCATTCATCATTCGTATCGACCATCTTTTCCAGATCGGCATTGGTCAATATATCGGGTGGAAGGTAGCCACCAACTCCTGTTATTGCGGCCGTTAGTCGTGCCATTGTATTGTTGGTTTCTTATTTGAAACGCCAAGGTAAGGATATATTTTAAATATTAAGATCGCTCGCCATGCTCGCTGTGCGACCATCGCTGTACCCATAAGAGAAAGAGACCATTCCCTGCTTTCCAATATTTCCTCCTTTATGTCATTCATGTTTATGTCTTTTATGCCCTTTTTTATGGTCCCCCTCCTTTTATATCTTTTATGCCCTCATGGTTCTCATTCCTTTTATTTCTTTTATGCCCCTTTTATGGTTCCCCCCAAAACCCTTTATGTCTTTTATGCCCTCTTATGGTTCCCATTCCTTTTATTTCTTTTATGCCCTTTTATGGTTCCCATTCCCCTTTATGTCTTTTATGCCCTTTTATGGTTCCGCCCAATACATGACACACATTATTAAA
Source organism: Saprospiraceae bacterium (assembly GCA_020629535.1). Classification (GTDB taxonomy): domain Bacteria; phylum Bacteroidota; class Bacteroidia; order Chitinophagales; family Saprospiraceae; genus JAHDBF01. Next base: position 3,450 of record JAHDDD010000203.1, on the reverse strand, counting down.
AATCATAATATGTTGGCACACTCTTTGCAAGTAAGGAGATAAGAATACATAATGGATTAAAACCGATTTTTATGAGTCTGCTACATAGAATTACATGTCTCGCTTTGGTCTGCCTTCTGAGCAGCAACTTGCTCGCAAAAGAAGGAACAAAGACATCAATCGATTTTACTTCAGAATCATTTGAAGTGGCCAAAGACAGAGCATTGACAGAAGGGAAATTACTTTTTGTTGACTTCCATGCAAGCTGGTGTACTCCATGCAAATGGATGGATGCAACCACATTCGCTGACCAAGAGGTAGGCAATGTATTGAATGAAAATTATGTGTCTATAAAGGTAGACATAGATACTCCGGCGGGATTTGCCCTCAAAGAAAAATTCGCCATCAAAATACTTCCTACCATGTTGATCTTCAATGAAGAAGGTGAATTGGTGGAGCGAGTACAGGAGACATTATCAAGAAGTAAAATGTTGAATTTGGTAAATTTCCACGTGCATTCCAGCAATAGCGTGGTCAAACACCAACCTTTCAATAAAAGTCCGAATGATACGGATGCGCCTACAAATATCGAGAACCCCGATACGGATTTGTACGCGGCATATAAAAAATATCATACCAAGAAAAGTACCTACAGAGTACAAATTGGGTTGTATAAAAGCTACGAACAAGCATTGACGAAAGTCAACGACACCAGACAACAATTTTTTGAAGAAATTATAGTTTTGAACGGAGTAGAAGACGGTCAGGTCACCTACAAAGTATTGATGGGTAAATTTGGAAGCTTTGAAGAAGCCGACAGCTTTAAGAACATATTGAGAGATAACTATAAAATAAATGCGATTGTGTATTGATTCCTAACTATATTTAATAAATGAAGTCCCATCCCAGGATCATTTATCAAAATGTACGAAAACTCTTCGGAGTTTCGGATATGCCTTACCGGTTTAAACGCGGTGAGGTTATGTCTGTTTTAGAGGTCATAGAAAATGCATTTTTGTTGACCGAAGGCGATACCATCATCGATGTTGGTCCAATGTCTGAGATGCCTGATCAGTATGACCAAATCATTGACCTTGACGGTAAATGTATACTGCCTGCCTGGTGTGACTCACATACCCATATAGTATTTGCAGCACCTCGCGAGAAAGAATTTGTCTACCGAATCAAAGGCATGACCTATGAAGAAATAGGTGCCAAAGGTGGAGGTATACTTAATTCAGCGCGCAAACTTCAAGGACTTTCTGAAGACGAACTTTTTGATTCCTCTTCTCAGCGTCTAGAGGAAGTGATGAGCACCGGAACCGGCGCCATAGAAATCAAAAGCGGATATGGATTGACCCTGGAATCAGAACTTAAAATGCTTCGGGTGATTCAGCGCCTGAAAGAAAAATATCCAATTCCAATTAAAGCAACTTTTTTAGGAGCCCACGCATTTCCTACAGAATACAAACAAGACCACGAGTCCTACCTCAAACTGATCATCAACGAAATGCTACCTGCCATTGAAGCCGAAAATCTGGCTGACTATTGCGATGTTTTTTGCGACAGCGGTTACTATTCACCTGAGGAAACAGACAGAATTTTGAAAGCGGCAAGAAAGCATGGCCTAAAACCAAAGATCCACGCAAACCAACTCGCCGTCAGTGGGGGAGTACAAGTTGGTGTCTCTAATGATGCCATCAGCGTTGACCATCTCGAAAGAATAACAGATGTCGAGATCGATATTTTAAGAAACAGCAATACGATACCCACAGCTCTACCATCTTGTTCTTTTTTTCTCAATATTCCTTATGCGCCTGCACGGCGAATGATTGACAAAGGATTAGGACTAGCAATTGCCACAGATTTTAATCCGGGCTCAACCCCTTCTGGGAAAATGCCATTCCTGATTTCTTTGGCTTGCCTTAAATTAAAAATGCTCCCCGAAGAAGCTATCAATGCTGCCACAATCAATGGTGCCTGCGCCATGGAACTTGAAGAAAAGGTCGGAACCATCTCAAAAGGCAAACTCGCCAACTTTATCATTACCAAAGAAATTCCGTCTTTGGCTTATTTGCCCTATGCCTTTGGTAGTGACAACATAGATCAGGTGATTCTTGCAGGGAAAAAGTTTTAAAATTCAAGAGACCGTTCGCTTTGCTCACTGGGAGATCGTTCATTGCATTCACTGCGGGAAACGGGACCGCTCGCTTCTCTCACTGAGAGATTTGTTTTGCGAAACAAAGTTTATTTGTGAATAATTACTTATTATTCAATCAAGTTTCGGTAGTTAATTTGAGTTAGAACAGGAGAAATTGAATATGCAAACAGCATGTCATCCTGAACAACGAAATGCGATGCATTGAGTTGCTGAAGGATAAGCTCTATGTACTTAATTCTTTTCGAGCGCAGTCGAGAAATATAAAATTATGATATTGAAGCGAACAATCAATTTTTTGTGTTCCAACACAAGAGCTAGTTATCATATGCAGAAAAAAATCATTTTCATATCACTTTTCTTTTTATTGGCCAGTTCTTCGTTCTGTCAATCCAAACGGGATTATTACTGGATTTTCAACAATGATTATGCAAATGATGGGCTGCAAGCCTATTTCTTTGATTTCAATGAAAAAGAACACCCACAGCCTTTGGAGCAGTTTTGTCCAGTTACAATGATTGGTTTGAATGCTTCGATTTGTGATGAAGGCGGTAATCTATTGCTGTATACGAATGGTTGCGATGTGGTGGGTGCGGACCATAAAATAATAGCCAATGGTTCTGACTTAAACAACAACGAATATTGGGAATCAATAGGAAGCGGATGTTTAGATGGTTATGGTGGCACCCAAGATGTAATAATTCTTCCGGATCCTGGTTTTGAATACGGGTATTACATATTTCACAAGGCCGATTATAGAGATGAAAATTATGAATGGTACAGAGACCTAAGGTACAGTTATGTTGACATGAGTATGGATGCCGGAAAGGGGGAAGTAATATTGAAAAATATAGCCATCAACGATTCAATTCAACTTCCTAGCAACTATCTGACTGCCACCAAGCATGTCAATCAAAAAGATTGGTGGATCATTCAATCCACAAACACATCAAATCTGTATTTCAAATACTTATTAGATGAAACAGGAATTTCGGGACCTTTTTATCAGGAAATTGGACCTGATTTTCATTGGAATGCAGGGGCTTCGGGTACTGCAGTATTTTCTCCGGATGGAGAGAAATATGCATACTATAACAAAGATGACAATCTGTTTCTGTATGATTTTTCAAGAGAAACTGGAGAACTGAGCAATTTGAGACAATTGATAATAAAGACAGATACCCCAAATGCAGGTTATCTTTCGTCCATTGAATTTTCTCCAAACAGCCAATTTTTATACTTTGGTATTTTAGATTCACTTTGGCAATTAGATACATATGAAGAAACCCTAGAAGATGGTTTAGAGCTTATAG
>JAHDDD010000202.1 GCA_020629535.1 Saprospiraceae bacterium | reverse complement strand
TTGTGAATTTTGCACGTTTTTTGTGCGGCAGACAAAAAATGAAAATGAATAAGTGCAGAAACTTGAGTAAATTATATTTAGCTTAATTAGAGTAAACAAATTTAAGATGGAAAAACCGAAAGTATTTGCAAAAGAACCTGTGGGTGTAGAAGTGGAAGCGGGAAAGAAATATGCATGGTGTACTTGTGGGTTATCTGATACGCAACCTTGGTGTAATGGCAACCATAGAGGCACTGAATTTACGCCTTTAAAGTTTGTAGCTGAGGAGTCTAAGACAGTTTATATGTGCCAATGCAAGGCAACTGGAAATCCCGGTTTTTGCGATGGCTCTCATAAGCAGTTATAAAATTTGAATAGCTTTTTGTTGGCGCTTTGCGCCAACAAAACCAATGTTAGTTTCCTTTCTTTTGTTGGCGAATTCGCCAACAAAGAATACCTCTGTGATCGATTGGTGACGATCTTTTAATCTTACTCTTCTTCTCCTTTTTCATCATGATTTCGGTGCTTTAATCAAAGTAAAAAGTCTAGAATAAAAGTCTTCTTCAAACATCTTTTCTCTTTATTGTTCCTTGGTAAATTGTAAGATACCAAACGAATGGTTTGGCTTAGTACGTTCCTTGTGACAAGTATTTGACAAACGGCAAATTATAATTGCTGAACACAATTAGCGGTATTAGTTTTGGAGTATTCTAATAATAAGAAATAATTCTATAAACGAATTCAAAACCGAATCAACACCCTTTTGTACATAGTGGAATCGGTATAAAAGTGTACCGGTTCCTTTTTTATTTAAGGTAATCTTCAAGGGTGATTTCTTTTAAAATCTCTTCTTCCTTTCGTTGAATCAGAAGTCTGATTTTTCTCCCATCTTTACTGCTTAATGTTCTTTCAATTTGTGCAAGGGTCCATCTTTGTGCTTTAAAGAAATTTATTTTATTGATAATATCACCACTTTCAATACCGGCAAGAGCAGCCGGTGAATCAGGAAGGACATTGTGGATCATAAAGTTTCTCAGTTCTGGTCCGAAGGCGATGATTTGCATTCCACTTAGGTTGTATTTAAAAGGTTGTTTTATTTTTCGAAGAGGTTTGAAATATATTTTCTGATTAAAATAGTCGATGATCAGATTAAACCTGGAGAGGATCATGTTGCCAATAATTCCATCTCTGAAAATAATCTCTTGATCGGTAAAATTATCGTCGATGGACTGATAATTGGTCAAGATGTTATAAAATTTAAAGTCTGCAAATTCAAGACTTCTCATTTTACCTAAATAGCCCTCGACTTGTCCACCCAAACCGTTACCTAAACTGCCAGGAGTGGCAGATTCAGGTATTTTGATTTTAAGTTTGTTGTTTGAGTTTAGCAGATAGGTGAGAGCAGCACCGGTGTCAAGCAAGAGGGTCAAGTCGATACTGTCCCTTTGTATAGTTTCTGCTTGAGCTGTAATATATGGTTTGTGGTTGTGTAGTATTAAGTCAAAGACTTTATATGACTTAGGAGGCTGTTTGAATTTTTTTGGATGATAAAAGATCAGTTTACTTTTTCTGTGGTCGATTTCAACAATTAGATTTTTAAAGTATCGTCCACCAACGATACCATTGATATTGACTCCAATGAGTTCCTTTAAGTTGAGGTCGTTGTTTTCTAAAACCAAAATGTCTCTCAATACACGGTTGGTATCTTCCAGTTGCATAGGCACATTTCTACTTATAAATGCATCGATGGTGGTGGAGAGATCAGAGCCTCTTAATTGAATTTCCTTATCATAGCTAAATGCTAATAAATCTGTAATGGTCTTCTCGAGGATAATGGTATGCTCAGCCCCTGTATCGAAGATAAATGGTAGAACGAGAAAGTCACTGATTTTCACATCGATAACCATATAGCCAGCTACAAACTTGAATGGGACTTCCACTTTAGATTGGCCTCCAAGCATGTCCAGTCCTTTGACTTGGGCAATAAGGGAGTATATATTTGTTATGGAAATGAGGAGGAGAAGAAGCGTTTTCTTGCGAAACATTAATTGAAAATACAAAAAAAGGCTGCCTTCTAAGAAGACAGCCTTTGTAAATATTTTTGAAGAAGAACTTACTTCATAATTTTCATTTCAATTCTTCTGTTCTGTTTTCTACCTGCAGGTGTACTATTGTCACCAACTGGATTATCAGAACCATATCCTTTCGTAGAAATTCTGTTCGCTGCTACACCTTTTGAAACCAGTCTAGCTTTTACTGCATCAGCTCTAGCTTGAGAAAGTTTAACATTTGCACCTGCATCTCCTGTGTTATCTGTGTATCCATTAACGGCTACTTTGACATCAGGATACGTTTTCAAAATTTGTGCAACGTTGTCAACTTCATTTGCTGTATTACCACTGATGGTTGCTGAACCTGTATCGAAGGTCAAACCACTAAATCTAAAGTTTCCATCTCCCTTAAATCCACCATTGATGAATTTCATCATTTGTTCACCAGCAGATCCTGCTGTGAATGTAATTCCATCCAATACTTTTTTAGCTCCAGCATTGATGTTAGAAAATGCTCCACCTATAGCATCACCTACTGCACCTGCTGCATCTCCAACAGCTCCTGCGGCTGCACCTGCAGCATCGCCTACAGCTCCTGCAGCATCACCCACTACATCACCGACTGCACCTGCAGCATCGCCAACTGCACCACCTACTGCACCAGCAGCATCACCGACAGCTCCTGCTGCTTTTCCAGCAACATCTGCGGCACCACCAGCAACATCACCAGCAACGTCAGCAGTTTTAGCAGCTGCATTATCTATGTTGTCGCAACCTGTTCTGAAACCAAAGAACCCGAGAACCAAAAGTCCAAGGAGAACTGGAATCAACCATTTAAAAATACTACCTCCTGCACTTACAGCTGCATCTCCAACATCTCCAGCAACATTTGCTGCACCTCTGGCTGCATCACCAGCAAGGTTTGCTGTACCTCTTGCAGCATCGCCAACTGCATCAGCAGCACCACCTACAACTTTTTTACCAGTATCTACAGCACCTCTTGCAGCACCTCCAACAGCACCTGCTGCTCCAGAAGCTACATCTCCTGCTTTGCCAACGGCATCACCAAGGAATCCAAGTCCAAGTCCACTAGCCAATCCTGAAGGAAGGGCAGATTGAACTGAAGATTTTTGACCTCCAAGGAAATCCATCAAGCCACCAGCGCTTAATTTGTTTTTCATTACATGACCGGCTACCATTTTCATGAGGAAAGGAGCAGCCATTTTGATCAATGAAGAAGAAGAACTTCCTCTCAATCCTGAGAAACCAGCAATGCTGTCAATCATTCCTCCTGCTTTGTTACCCATCAACATGTTCATGATACCAGATCCCTGGTTCATCAATTTAGAAACGCCACTGGCGCCTCCACCGAAGATACCACCAACGTCATCTAGTCCGCCAGTGTCCATTCCTTTTAACATATCCAGAAGCTTTCCTGCTCCTGCTTCGTCTTTTGCAGAGTCAATGGTTGATCCCAAAAGAGAAGGGAAAATCCCATCTAAAGCTTTGGTAACACCACTTTCCGATTCGCCTAAAAATTTTCCGGCTTGGGAAGCTAAAGGGCCAGACACCTGGTCTTTGAGCATGCCTAATAAATCCATCGTATTAAATTATTTTAATGATAAAATTGGAAATGTAAATCTTCTGAAGGATAGGACTTAGCGTCATTCATCTATTTTAGGTCAAATCCACCAAAAGAAGTTTCTCGTTTGAAAATTTTAACAAAAATAAGAAATATTCATGTATAAACTTTTATTGCACAGTAATTAACACAATGGAATTAATTGTATAGAAGAAATTTATATATGTAATCGTGATTACGTTGCCTTTGAATTTGAAACTCAAGGACTTATTTCCTTTGACTTTTATTGTCACACAAGAATAACTGAAGTATTTTAGATACAGAATGAGTTCCGAATATTGATCAATAGTCCCGATAACTGTAAATTTTAATGATTACTTTTCCCCATTACCGCCAACTGGATTCCATGGACTGTGGACCCACTTGCCTAAGAATGGTGGCAAAGTATTATGGAAAAAACTACAATCTCCCCTATCTACGTGAGAAGTGTTACATTGACAAAGAAGGAGTAAGTCTCAGAGGCATTAGCGAAGCTGCTGAATTGATAGGTCTTCGCACCGTGGCAGTAAAAATTTCCACCTTTTCGGATGGCGAAAAATCTTCTTTAGAGGATGTTCCCCTTCCAGCCATTTTACATTGGCAACAAAGACATTTCGTCGTCCTTTATAAAATCAATAAGACCCATGCGTGGATTGCTGATCCTTCCGATGGAAAACACAAGCTGACAATTGAAGAATTCGAGAAGTATTGGATTTCTTCAAATGACAAGGGCATTGCCTTGCTGCTGGAAACGACCAATCAATTTTATGATAATGAAATCGAAGGACAGGATGCAAAGGGATTTGGCTTTCTTTTTCAATATTTAAAACCACACAGAAGATTGATGGTCCAATTGTTTATTGGACTTTTATTGGGAACGATTTTTCAATTGATTTTTCCTTTCCTGACACAAAGTTTGGTTGACATCGGTATTGATACGAAGAACCTGAATTTTATCTACATCGTTCTTGCTGGTCAATTGATGCTCTTTTTTAGTTCTACGATTGTTCAGTTCATTCAAAGTTGGATATTGCTCCACATCAGTATTCGTATTAACGTGAATTTGATTTCCGATTTTTTGATGAAGCTGATGAATCTCCCATTGGGATTTTTTGATTCAAAGAACACTGGAGATCTGCTTCAACGTATTGGAGATCACAGAAGGATTGAAAATTTTCTAACGAATTCTTCTATTAGCGTCTTGCTTTCTATCACCAACCTTGTCGTGTTTGGAATTGTTCTTGCAATTTACAGCGTCACTATATTTCTGATATTTTTGGTGGCATCCATATTATATATAGGATGGATTTTCTTCTTCTTGAAAATGCGTAAGGAAGTCGATTACCGAGCATTCAAACAAAGATCAGACAATCAAGATTCATTGATTGAAATTATTCAAGGAATGCCCGAAATAAAATTGCAAGGTAGTCAATTGAAAAGGAGATGGAAGTGGGCAGACATTCAAGCGAAGCTTTTCAAAACACAGATCAAAAACCTAAGTATAAGTCAGTATCAAGATGCTGGTGCGTTGTCGATCAATCGATTGAAAGATATCCTCATTACTTTCCTTGCTGCAAAATTGGTATTGGATGGTGAGATGACATTGGGTATGATGCTGGCAGTGCAATATATTATTGGCCAACTCAATGCTCCTCTTCAACAATTGATTGATTTTATTCGATCTGCTCAAGATGCCAAAATCAGTCTTGAACGATTGTCAGAAATTCACAATGCTCAGAATGAAGAAAATTCAGAAGTAAACAAATTGAATATCATTCCGAAAGGAAACATTGAAATTCAAAATCTAAAATTCAGTTACACTCCGATTAGTCCGGTCGTACTTGATGATGTGAATATCATGATTCCAAGAGGTAAAACTACTGCGATCGTAGGCGCAAGTGGAAGTGGAAAGACAACACTTATAAAACTATTGCTTGGTTTTTACGAACCAACAGCCGGACATATACGGATAGGAGGTCAAGATCTTTCGTCAATTTATAATAAAATTTGGCGTGATGAATGTGGCGTTGTGATGCAAGAAGGATATGTATTTTCGGATACCATCGCCAACAACATAGCTGAGAGCGACGATGTTGTCGATTTTCCAAAAGTGCTTGAAGCGTCAAGCACTGCCAATATTCTTGATTTTGTTCAGCAACTTCCTCTTGGGTTTAACACGATGATCGGAGCCAAAGGAAATGGTATCAGTCAAGGACAAAAGCAAAGATTGTTCATTGCGAGGGCGGTATACAAGGATCCGGAGTTTTTGTTTTTTGATGAAGCCACCAATGCATTGGATGCCAGCAACGAGCACACCATTATGGAAAATTTAAGTAGCTTTCTTGCAACAAAAACAGCGATCGTTGTTGCTCATCGATTAAGTACCGTCAAAAATGCCGACCAAATAATAGTACTTGACAAAGGAAATGTTGCCGAACAAGGAACACACAATATGCTTATTGAAAAGAAAGGAATATATTATAAACTTGTGAAAGATCAATTGGAATTGGGAAATTAAAAAATGCCTGAATCAAGCAATCGAGAATATTATTCATCTGCCAGAAATGAATTTTCTGATGTGATTGGAAAACCACCAGGCTGGTTACTTAGGTCTGGTATTGGTATGGTGGCAATTGTTGTTCTAACTATATTAGGTATGAGTTATTTCTTTAAATATCCAGACAAGATTATTGGAAGAGGAAGTTTGACATCAACTACTCCGCCGATTGAATTGGTATCAAGATCCGAAGGATATATTGAAGAAATTCTTGTAAAGCAGGATGAAATTGTCAATGAAGGTGAAACGATTTTGTACATCCATAATACGACCAATCAGGAAGAAATAGAGAGACTCTCTGTCTGGATCAACGCTTATGACAGCATACAGGCAAACCGTGAATTGCAAGAGCTTGAATTCCCCAAAGATTTACAAGTTGGTTCGCTTCAAAGTGAATATGCTGAATTGGGATTAAAATTCAATGAACTAAAGCAACAGCTCGACAACAATCTGACCAAAAAGAGAGTCAGAAATATTTATAGCGAAATAAAAAAAATCAAAGACCTGAATGGTTCACGTCAAAGAGAGAAAGACATTTACAAAAAGGAGCTAGATCTCATGGCAAAAGATCATGCAAGAAATCAGGGTTTATTCGATGAAGGAGTGATCAGTGAACTAGAGTTAGAAAACTCGAAATCAGAATTATTGAGTGCGCAAAGGGAGTATGAAACCATGGAAAATGCCATCATTCAAAACAAGATTCGCATTGATCAGTTAAAGATGGAACAATTGGCATTGACCGATGATAAAGAAGAGCTCATTAAAGCGAGTAAGCTTTCCATAGCAGAAATCATCAGTCGGATCCGGTCAAATATGGCGAATTGGACGGAACGATATTCTATACAATCGCCCATTACCGGAAAGGTGAGTTTTAGACAAACCATTCAAACAAATAAGCCTGTAAATATTGGTCAAGTCGTTGGTGATATCGTTCCACAAAGTGCAGAAGGAAGATATCTCACTTCTGCGATGCCAGCTACAAATATTGGGAAGACTGAAGTGGGACAAAAAGTATTGATCAAATTTGATGCATATCCGTATAAGGAATTTGGAATGATGGAGAAAACGGTTGGTTCAATCAGTACAGTTCCAGAATTGACAAGTGATCAGCAGGTATTTTATGAAGTGAAGGTTGATCTTGATGGTCCGTTGGTGACAGATTTTGGAGAGACCATTAAATACCAGGCAGGACTTACAGCTACTGTAGAAATTATAACGGAAGACAGGTCTATTTTTGAAAGAATATTTGATCAATTCATTTCATTGCTAAAGCAATAGTCTTTTTTGTAAATTAAGTTTTTATAAAATTTATAATAGTATTTCCTTTTTCCTGGATGAAAAACGAAACCAAAAAATCATCCCGATTTAAAGCGGCCCTCCACGGCTGGCTCCCACACCC
>JAHDDD010000201.1 GCA_020629535.1 Saprospiraceae bacterium | reverse complement strand
GGTTTTATTTGGAAATGGTTTCCTGAAGGAATGGGTCATGAAGGCTATCCTGAAAGAGACTATACTCCGCAAGGAAAATTATCTTTACAGGTAATTTCTGAATGGTTCTTGAATGATATTTAAATGAAAGTATTTTCTAAAGTCAAAGACTTGCAAGCTCATCTTAAGTCTTTGAAAAATCAAAGTGTAGGTTTTGTCCCTACTATGGGTGCTTTACATGATGGACATATCTCTTTGATGAAGCAATCTATCAAAAGGAATGATGTAACGGTTTGCTCCATTTTTGTGAATCCGACACAATTTAATGATAAGAAGGATTTGAAAAAATATCCGCGCACACTGGAGAAAGATTCTCGATTATTAGAAAAAGCCAAGGTGGATATTTTGTTTGCACCTGGAGTCAAAGACATTTATCCGAAAGGGACAAAACATTCAGTCAAAGTGAATTTGAAAGGTCTCGATAAACAGATGGAAGGTGCTTTCAGGCCAGGCCACTTTGAAGGAGTGGTGCAAGTTGTACACAGACTCTTAGACATCGTAAAACCTGATGAGTTGTTTATGGGACAAAAAGACTTTCAACAATTTACGATCATCCAACAGATGATTAGAAATCTCAAGATGAAAGTCAAACTTGTTGTTTGTCCAATTGAACGAGAGAAAGATGGCCTTGCCATGAGCTCGAGAAACCGAAGATTGACAAAGGCAAAAAGAAGAGATGCCCCTATTATCTACAAAACATTGAAAGCAGCCAAACGAAGGATGAAAACGAAGACCGTACAAGAAGTCGTTGAGATGTCAATGAAAGAACTAGGTAATCCAAGAGGCTATAATCCAGAATACTTTTCGATCATCAATGGCAACACACTGAAGGAAATTAAGAAATGGTCAGACAGTAACTATTTGGTTGCATGCGTCGCCGTGTGGGCTGGGGAGATCAGATTGATAGATAATCTGATTTTGTAGAAGTGATAGAGTTTAATTTTTGGCTGGTATAAACGATTAGAAGAATAGCCTCAATTTGTAACCAAGCCAAAGGAAGCATAGCCTTCCCGATTTGGTGGGTGTGGGTGCCCGCTCTGGAGGGCCGCTTTAAATCGGGATGATTTTTTGGGTTCGTTTTTCATCCAGGAAAAAGGAATAGAGTTATATAAATTTAAAATTTAAATTTATTGACAAAGTACTATATCATAAATTATTAAAACTTCATCTTAAATCGTCAGTTGAAATTTGTAAAATGAACATAAAAGGGATATTAAAATTCATTTTGTTTCTGTCATTGGGAGTATTGATACTTTGGTTAATGTATCGAAGTCAGTCTGCGGCATATCTCGAAGAATGTCAGAAAGATGGAATTCCTATTGCTGATTGTAGTTTGGTTGATAGGATAGTGGCCGATTTCAAGAGTGTAAAATGGATTTGGATTATTGCCATTCTTTTTATCTACATGTTGAGCAATGTATTTCGGGCGCTTCGGTGGCAACAGTTACTTCAACCATTGGGTAAAACGCCACGCTTTCTCAATGCTTTGGGGACACTCATGTTGGGTTACTTCGCAAACCTCGGCATACCTCGATCAGGAGAATTGATTCGTGCAGTTTCTTTATCACGCTATGAGAATATCTCAACCGAACAAACATTTGCAACCATTGTGGTTGGAAGAGTCGTTGATTTTTTGATGTTATTTGTAGTGATTGGATTGGCCTTATTGCTAAGCTATGACATATTCTTTGATTACTTCCAGCAAAATTTTGCAATGTCTACGAATACACTCCTGATGTATCTCGGCATACTTGTATTACTTGGAGTTATTGGATTGCTTGTTCTCAGATACATCTTAAAATTGCCTGTTGATCAAGGTCCACCCATCGTTCGTAAGCTCAAAGAAATACTCAACAATTTCATAGAAGGTTTAATGTCAGTAACAAAGGTTGAGAATAAGCCTATGTTTTGGATTTATACTATTGGGATTTGGGTTTGCTATTATCTGATGACCTATATATGTTTCTTTTCTTTTGAGCCCACCTCCTTCCTTGGGCCGATCGCCGGATTGGTCGTATTTGTTTTCGGTACTTTGGGTATTGTTTTTCCATCGCCCGGAGGCATGGGTAGCTATCACTATTTGGTTACACAAGCATTGATCATATTCGGCATTGACAGTATCAATGCATTTTCTTTTGCCATGATCATTTTCTTTGCGATACAACTCTTTGGGAATATTCTATTTGGAATGATATCTTTAATTGCTCTTCCAATCATCAACAATAAATGAGTCTGCCATTTCAGCAAAAGATTGTACGAACGCAACATTGGGATTTCGAACTTGAAAACTTTGAGAGGCCTTTGGTTTTTACCAATGGATGTTTTGATATTTTACATCCGGGTCATGTAGCTTATTTATTTGAAGCTTCACAACTTGGAAAAGCATTGATAGTTGGCTTGAATTCTGATGACTCTGTTAGAAGATTGAAAGGTGCAGATCGTCCAGTCAATGATTTTGTATTCAGATCAAATATGTTGGCGGCCTATGATTTTATTGATTTGGTGATTGAGTTTTCTGAAGATACTCCCCTTAACTTGGTAACCAAGTTGGAACCAAATGTGTTAGTAAAGGGAGGTGATTATTCTGTCGATGAGATTGTAGGAAAAGATGTTGTTGAAAAAAATGGTGGAAGAGTGGCTTTGATTCCTTTTGTTGGAAATTTTTCAAGTTCTACAATCATTGATAAGATTAAAAATGGCTAAGATGAAGGTCTATGATTTATTGAATTTTTTTGAAAAAATTGCACCGCTAAATTTGCAGGAATCTTATGACAATGCAGGTTTGCTTGTCGGTTCTGCAGCTATGGAAATCACCGGAGTATTGACTTGTCTTGACTCAACAGAAGAAGTATTAAAAGAAGCCAAGTCCAAAAACTGTAATGTTGTTCTAGCACATCATCCCATCATTTTTGGTGGATTAAAAAGATTGACCAGTTCAAATTATATACAAAAAACGGTGGAGTATGCGATCAAGAACGATATTGCCATCATCGCTATGCATACCAATTTAGACAATGTGATGAGACATGGAGTGAATGAACGCATTGGAAAAAAAATCGGTCTTGAGAATTTGCAAATTCTTCAACCTAAGCTAGATCTCGATGCAGAAGGAAGCATCGGATCTGGAGTTATTGGGAAACTTGCTACGCCAATGTCTGGACTAGCATTTCTCAAACATGTCAAAGATTCGATGAAGGTCAATGTGATCAAGTATACCCAACTTGGGAATGATCATATTGAAAATGTTGCAGTTTGTGGAGGATCAGGTGGTTTCCTGCTCAATGCTGCTATCAGAAAAGGGGCAGACATTTTTATTACATCAGACTATAAGTACCACGAATTCTTCGACGCCAACGGGAAAATTGTGATTGCCGACATTGGACATTACGAAAGTGAACAGCACACAATTGACCTGCTTTGCGAGCTTATAAACGATAATTTTAGTAACTTTGCAGCCCAATGCACAGAATTGACCACTAATCCAGTTAATTACCTATAAATCAATTAGTTATATGGCTACAGTAACAGTTTCAGTAGAAGATAAATTAAAGGGACTTTTCGAATTACAATCCATCGATTCTCAGATTGATCAGATTCAGGTTCTCAAAGGGCAGTTGCCAATTGAGGTGAGTGATCTTGAAGATGAGATCAAAGGACTTGAAACAAGAGTCGGAAGATTGTCAGATCAAGTGGGTGAAATGGATTCTGAAATTACAAAGCACAAAGAAAACATCGTGACTTCCAATACATTGATCGAGCGCTACAATAAACAACTCGACGATGTAAAGAACAACAGAGAATACGAGGCATTGACTAAGGAGATCGAGCTTCAAAATCTTGAAAACCAACTTTCAGAAAAGAAGATCAAAGAGTTTCAGGAAAGTAAAGGAAGAAAAGCTGAAATCTTAGAAGAGGCGCAACAAAAGCTTGCACTTAAGAAAGAAGATCTTGAAAAGAAAAATGTTGAGTTGACTGAGATTAGTGAAAAGACCGAAAAAGAAGAAAACAAACTCAGAAAGAAATCTGAAAAGTCAAGAAAAGAAATAGAAGATAGACTTCTTAAATCTTATGACAGAGTAAGAAACAGATACAGAAATGGTCTTGCTGTTGTCACTGTAAAAAGAAATGCTTGCGGTGGTTGTTTCAACAGAATACCACCTCAAACACAAATCGAAATTGGTCAGTACAAAGCCATTATCGCATGTGAGCACTGTGGCAGAGTATTGGTAGACAATGTGATCGCAGGAATCGAAGAGGAAGAAGCATAAACGCAAAATAGTAATCGAAATATAATGAAGGTCGTCTCAATGAGATGACCTTTTTTGTTCATATTGGCACATATACAAGACTCCGTTAATTTTGATCAATGGAAAAGTACCTAAAACAAAATTCACCTTTTGTGGTTCCAACCAACGATGGGAAACTCATCGAAGAACACTTCGGATTAGCAAGTACCAAAGAAAATAGATTTAGTATTGCCAGAATGGTCGCGCCACCCGGTTGGTCAGAACCCTTTCAAACTCCCGAATTCGATGAAGTCACTTTCGTGGTAAGAGGTTCGAAGTTGATTAATATCAATGGTGAGGAAGAAATTAGGCTTAATGCAAATGAGTCGATTTTGCTAAAAGCTGGAGTAAAAGTCAAATATTCAAATCCATTTGAAGATGAAGTTGAATATCTGTCATTCTGTGTGCCAGCATTTTCTATTGATACAGTCAACAGGGAAACCAACTGACATTTTACTGTTTTAAAACAATTGAACACATTGATTGTGAGTTAATCCATTGTATTGAAAACCTGTTTACATATTAGCTTGCTTATTTTCTTTTCATTGGGACTTCAGGCCCAATATCAGGTGAGTTATAATGATCGTGCAGTAAAAGCATATAACCATCTTGCGAATTTGGAGTTCGAAAAGGCTGATAGTCTGATTTTGCTAATGTCGAAAAATGAGCCCAATAATCTCGCCTACGTTCACTTAGAAAATTACAGAGATTTTTTCTACTTGTTTATACAAGAAGATTTTGATGCTTTTCAACGTCTGGAAGAGAAAAAGGAAGATAGGCTTCAGTTGTTAGAGAAGTTAGATGATAACGACCCATACAAGCGATTCGTTAGTTCTGAAATAAATTTACAGTGGGCTTTAATTCGGTCAAAGTTTGATCAGATATTCAAGGCCGGGAGAGAGATCTACTCAGCTTATAAATCGTTGGAACGGAATGCGACTGAATTTCCTGATTTTCATTACAATCTCAAAAGCCTTTCTGTGATTCACAGTTTGATCGGAACAGTGAGTCTCCCCGGTATATTTAAAAGCATACTTGGGTTCGATGCTACCATCGAACAGGGTCTAGCAGAAATGGACTTACTCCTCAAGCAAACCAATCCACAAAGTTTTATCTTTTTTGAGGAGGCAGAGGCAAGCTACATGTTTATGATGCTTTATCAAAATAACGATAAGGATTCTGCCATAGCGTTTCTTAATCGTTCCTCCATGAAAAAAAATAAGTCTCCTCTTGCCTCATTTGTAAAAACCAAATTATTACAACGAGCTGGATACAATGAGCAAGCCATAGCAGAATTATCTGAGGCATTGGAAATAACACAGGCTGCAGATTTTCCATATCTCTATTTCCTGATGGGCATCAGTCAATTGCGACGTTTGGATGATAGTGCAGAAAGTTATTTGAATGAATTTTTACAGGTTTTCAAAGGAAGACATTACATCAAAGAAGCCTATCAAAAACTCGCTTGGCATGAGTTGGTATTAAATGATAATGTAGCGGGCTATAAGTCATATTTGAAGTCATGCACTTCGAATGGATATGCGATGATTGATGATGATAAGCAAGCCCAAGATGAAGCAGAAGAGGGACTAATTCCGAATCCCATTTTATTAAAAGCAAGATTGCTTTATGATGGCGGATATTATCAAAAAGCATACAAGCAACTCGTTAAAAATGCTCATCACTTTTATCAAAATTCAGAATTTGAGTTGGAGTATTATTACAGAATAGGAAGGGTGACCCAGGCATTAAAAAATTTTCCGGAAGCCATTCAATATTTTCATCAGACGATCAATGCTGACGAAGAAGGTATATCGTATATGTCATGCAATGCCTCTCTTCAGATGGGCTTGATATATGAGTCGCAAAATGATTTTGAAAAGGCGATACGTCATTTTGAGAATTGCCTGAAAATGTCACCAGATAAATATCGGAACAGTCTTCATCAGAAGGCCAAATCAGGATTGAACAGAGTGAAGTAGAAGAAGAAAATGATTGAAAGAATTGAAATAGAGAAACCAGAGAAAATCAATCGGCTTGCTGTAAAGCTGAAACCGGCTTCTCAGAAGCACATCAGAAACGGACATCCTTGGGTTTTTGATGAAAGCATTGCTCAATTGAAGAAGGAAGGGGATTGTGGAGACCTGACCATTATCTATGATCGTAAGAGCAATAAGTTTCTAGCCTTGGGGCTCTATGATCCTCACTCACCAATTCGAATCAAAGTCATTAGTACAAGCCAAATTGAATTCAATCAAGATTGGCTAAGAGAAAAATTATCGGTTGCTCTGCGCATACGGCATCCGTTAATTGAGGAAGGAGTTACTGGTTTTCGCTGGGTTCATGGTGAGAACGATGGCCTACCTAGTTTTGTATTAGATATTTATGCCAATGTAGGAGTGCTTAAATTGTACAGTGGAATTTGGTTTCCCTATTTACAATGGATTAGAGATGCGATCCTTGCCATTTTTCCTTTGGACGCGATAGTGCTTCGGACCGGAAGAAAAGTAGCTGCATTAAAAGAAAATAAAATTCAATCTCCGGTCTTAATACATGGAACATTAGATTCTCCACAAGTGGAGTTTGAAGAATATGGTGTCAAATTCATAGCCAATGTTTTAGCTGGTCACAAAACAGGATTCTTTCTTGATCATCGAGATAATCGCAAAGTGATAGGCATGATGGCCAAAGGGAAGTCAGTATTGGATGTATTTTCATATGCTGGCGGATTTAGTGTTCACGCACTTGTAGGAGGAGCAAAAGAAGTTGTGAGTTTGGATATCAGCAAGGCCGCACTTGATGCTGCCAGAGAACATGCTGTAATAAATCAGTGTGAAGGTAACCACAAGGTGATACAAGGAGATGCTTTCGAAGTACTGAAGACCATGGTTAATGAAGGCAAAAAGTTTGATATTGTTGTCATTGATCCTCCGTCTATGGCCAAGAGCCAGAAAGAAATTTCAAAAGCTGAAAATGCATATTCGACACTTGCAAAATTTGGGGCTCAGTTGGTTGCTGGCGATGGTGTCTTGATGTTGGCATCTTGTTCTTCACGCATATCTGCAGACCGTTTTTTTGAAATCAATGATCATGTGCTATCTGATCATCTACCCAATTTCAAATTATTGAGGAAAAACTTTCATGACATTGATCATCCTACAGGCTTTCCAGAAGGTGCTTATTTAAAGTGTGGCTATTACTCCGTTTAAATTTTTAAAGTGTAATACTTTGTCAAGTAAATAATTATAAATGTTGAGCTCTAAGAGTTTAATTTCAGGATTTTATAAAAAAACATAGCCTTAATTTGCAGCTATGCCAAAAGAAGCATAGCCTTCCCGATTTGGTCCCGATACATCGGGATAAATTAGGTGTGGGAGCCAGCCATGG
>JAHDDD010000200.1 GCA_020629535.1 Saprospiraceae bacterium | reverse complement strand
TACATATAGGTTGTATTTCAAACGTTGGTTGTTGCACTGGTAATTCAACAACAGTCACACTACTGGTTGCGGAACAATGGTCGTCCGTTACTGTAACAGAATATGTGCCAGCTTCCATAACAACAATAGTAGGTTCCATCTGACCAGTTGACCACTCAAAATTTACATCTCCTATTCCATTTGACACTTGTGAAGACAGAGTTATTGATTCTCCTTCACAAAATTCGAAGTTATTTTGATCGCTTCCAATGATCACAGAAATCCCTTCTTCAACAATTACTTCTTCTACGGCTGAACATCCACTAGGAAAATTAACAGTTACTGAATACGTGCCCGCTTCACTTATTTGTATACTGGCATTTGTTTCTCCAGTTGACCAGTTAAAAGAATGGTCTTCAATATTCTGATTCCCTAAATCAGTTTGAAGAACAACAATTTCTCCAGTACAGATTACATCAGGACCAATTAATTCTATTGTTTCCAGTATTTCAGTAACCTCAAAACTTACAAAACTTATACAATCAGAATTCTCATCCATAATTTCAACTATGTATGTGCCTTCTTCAAATGCTTCATAGGAAGCCGCATTCGCATTTACAATTTCTTCATTTTCGAAACTCCAAACAAACGTATTAAATATTGTGTTCTCTACTTCAGAATCCAGAATTACAGAGTTCTCTCCACAAAAGTTTTCTGTTCTATTTTCAACATCACCACTTTGGTTAATTTCGATGTCATAAATACTTGCACAACCACTCGAGTTCTCTAATATTGTTACGGTGTAAACACCTTCATTATCTACTTCAAATTCCCATCTTTCATCATTTGAAAAACTTGGTTCGATTTCATCATCATTGAATGTAAGCGTAACATTATAAAATGCAATCTCTATATCGCTGGATGGAATAATGGTTATCAATGATGGTTCGTATTCTCCTGAACTTGGATCAACAAGGAGGCATGGAGGGTCTAATTGTTCATTTGCTAAAATGGCAATTGGTGATACTAATATTGAGTGCTCTGATTCACACCATGTAACTTCATCGGTGACAACCACAGTGTAAGTACCTCCTTCAGATATTGAAATCAGCGATTGATCATTGAATGTTGAAAGTAATTCTTCATTTAAAAACCATTCGATTGTGGAATTCACTGGGACGTTGACTGAGAGGTTTATAGAACTCCCATTACACAAATAAGGCGCACTTTGCATAATTTCAATTTCTGGACCACAATGCCATAATTGTATTTGATCAATCTGAGAATTGCAAGGAGGACAATTTTGGGTAACTCTAAAATATCCGCATAAATTCTCTGAATTTTCAAAAAAGTAGTTTTGCATATCAGTTGGATGGCAATTGACGGTATATCTATCCTCGTATCCTATTTCAATTTGTTTGACAGGTAACCAATTGGATTCGCCGTCATTGGATCTCTCTAAAACCAAAGTGCAAAAACCATTATAACCAACATCAAAATAACATTCATCTTCTGTTTCTTCAATTGTCGGAGGGTTCAAACCTGCGTCCTCTGGCTGTGATAATTGAATATTGTCAAGGAGAAGGAAATTCCTGCGCGTATCTGTACCTATATGATAGATTTCATCTGGAATAAATGGACT
This sequence comes from Saprospiraceae bacterium, assembly GCA_020629535.1. Classification (GTDB taxonomy): domain Bacteria; phylum Bacteroidota; class Bacteroidia; order Chitinophagales; family Saprospiraceae; genus JAHDBF01. Next base: position 6,115 of record JAHDDD010000200.1, on the reverse strand, counting down.
TGGATCTCCATTAAATGAGGTATATTCAGGCTCCCCTAAATAATTTATTGTCCATTCTCCAACATCTGCAATTTCGAAATATACGATTCTATCGCATTCATCTTTTTGGATTCCTCCCACCCCTCCTTGATTGACAATTGAATCACTAAACCTGGTATGAGTAAACTGATCATTCAAGAAAAAATTAGGATCTATCAATAAATACAAAACATTAATTGGTATGTTAGAATTATTTGTTAGTATTAAATTCAAACTTTTAAATTCAGCACTGAGCGAGTTACAGTTATTTAGGTTCATGAAGTTTGCCTCCAAATCAATGTAATCTATTGGGTCGCTATTGTTAAGATCGTCATCAAAATCAAAATCAAAACATGGAGTGTTATTATCATCACAAAATATAGGGTAGCTGTCGTATATAATTTGACTTCCTAAAATCCTCAAAGGATTACCGCCTGAAGCCCATCCTAAAAACAAATGATCGAATGAAATTTCTAGTTTTGCCTGGCAGGGTAAAGGATTGGTTAGATGGATCGCAATTCCTTCCTGTCTACCAATCACTATTGTGTCACACTTATCCCTCCAATGTCCTTGCAATGAGATAGCTTTGTTACAAGTTCCAGAATCGTTATATTGAATGATATCTGGGGTTTGTCCCCCTAAGAATCCACCATAAAATGATCCATTATAGGGACCTACAATTGTGTTTTCAAAATCGTGATTACCACCAATTCCATAATTGCAAATATCTTCACCTGCAGCTGCATTACTATAGGGTTCACCAATGCAAGAACATGAGGCAATATCATATGTATCATTTATTGTTGTAGGAATTCCATCGTTGCAAGGTAAATCTTGTTCATTAACAGCAATATTTGGATTGGTATCACATGGGTCATCATGATTGCATACTCCATCAAAATCATCATCAAGTAAATCTTCTTCAGTACAATTTTCGCATAGGCATGATATCTCACTATAGGTTCCTAAGCAACTAGCATCACACACATTTCCTAAAATATTTTGAGCAACTTGAAGATGGAACTTGCTAGGAAAACCTCCATCAGTATTCCAACAATAACTCATTACCGTGGACTCAAAAGATGAAGTAGCTGTATATCCATCTCTCACACAATGGGGATGGTCTGGAGTTGTTGGGCAAACTTTTTCTATTGAATACGTTTTATCATTCTCATCTGGATACCAATAACATTCAAATGTGTGTCTTCCACCAAGGTTGTGACCAATTTCATGAGCAACCAAACTTATGCTGTACCCATTCACGTCACTTATATAAGGTCCTAATCTTGAAGTAGAATAAGGGCCTTCATCGTCATTATCGTTATTTACACACAAATACGAGCTAGTATTATCGATGTCAATAAATCCATAACCACTTCTGAGCGTTGTTCCTTTATGTACTACATGCATAACATCTCCTGGAAAATCAGGATTTAGATCTTTCACTACATTTGTCCTAAGTTGAAGAGGCTCAAGAGGGTATGGTGTCGGAGTCTCCCAGATAAAAATTCTACTAATAATTAATTCAATCCTTCCATTTAAAGTCGTAGGAGGGTTTAAATGGTCATAAGGATTGTGAATATCTCTATACAATTCATTAACAGCATTGTGCAGTGTTGTCATAAAGACAACACAATTATCGATTGAGGAATCTTCATCCAGAAAAGTAAAATGATCCATCTCATAATAAACAGCAATAGTCTTGATATCCTCTGCTCCACAACTAATATTCTTTTCAAAATCGTCTGCATTAAAATTGAAATTGGCTTCAGCCGCAACATCACAAAATTCATCTTCTCCGACATCAAGAAAGGTTGACTGTTTATGCACAATATGCTCTCTTTCAGATCCTTCTTTCCACAAACTCAATAAATAGTATTCTCCAGATTCTCGCACAACAGTAGCTCTGATCAAATTTTTGAAAACAGAAACATCTACTCTTGACTTTGATTCAGAATCAATTTTTCCTGAGTAATGATATCCGGCAAAATGATAGCCAATGGAACCAGTAGATGTTTGCACCAAGACCTGATCATTCTCGAAGATTCTTTTTCTATTTAGATTCAGATCTACAATTATATTTTCTTCAATTGGAAGCTGAAATTTTATAGCTTCTAAATCTTCAGAAAGTAATTTGTCAATTTCATTTTGATCAACATCTAAAATATAGCCAAGCTCTCTACCGTCATTAAATGTAGCACTTGGTTTAAACAGTTCATAGCTTTGGGAAAAAGAAAAGTTAGCAACGAAGATGAAAAGAAAAAAGGCGATAGTTCTCATGTGCAATATTTAAGCAATGATTTAAAAATATATTGATCAAATATCCTGAAGTATTTATCAGTAACCGTAACTCTTTTATTGTATTTGTCATACAGGAAAAGACTAATAAATTGCTTAACTTATACTTTAATTCATTTATTAACTATTGATGTGGAGCCGATTAACTTTGTTTGAAATTTAGTGACGGTTTTCACAAATGATTCAAAGCCGCAACATGCCATTGAATAGCGAGGTAAAAGTTACAATAAGTACTTATTATTGGTTTGTCTTGAATTAGTCGAGATTTAATTCAAACAACGAACTTATATCGCTGAGAATTTACCGACTGATTAAAAATGATGAAGTTTTTCATGTTAGTGAAAAATTAGAAATAGGAAAAAGGCCTTCCCTCTTCGGCTATCTGAGCAAAAATCCAGTTGACCCAATTGAAAGACCAAAAACTCCAAAGTGTTTGCCACGTTGCTTGACCGAAAGGCAAATTGATACTTTACTCATTGTGCACTGATACTTCTAAATGGTATTCCGTCTTAGGAGAAAAAGAAATAAAGCTATTATTCGGACTTTACTTTTCATAGGATTGGAATTAAAAATTGGAACCCATTGTTTTAAAGAAGATAATATGACTAAACTCTATGATTGATTGAGTATAATCATGATTCGGGGTCTTGGAGAATTTTATTCTCAAATAAAAAAAAGCCCTCTTATAATAAGAGAGATTTGTAGCGTGAGGCAGGCACCGATGTATCGGCGTCATTGACTTGAACTGCCGACCTTCCCGGTCCGAAGTCGGGACGCTCTAAATAAAAAAGCCTCTCCAAAAGAAGAGGCTTTTGTAGCGTGAGGCAGGCACCGATGCTTCGGCATCATTGACTTGAACTGCCGATCTTCCCAATCCGAAAGTCGAGACACTCTAAATAAAAAAGCCTCTCCAAAAATAAAGAGGCTTTTGTAGCGTGAGGCAGGCTTGAACTGCCGACCTCAGGATTATGAATCCTGCGAAATACGAACTTACACGAATCAAGACGAACCATAATAAATTGATAATCAATTATTTATCATTTTTGTGAATTTTCAGAAACCAATCAAAACCGCAAAATGTTGTACCTATGTTGTACCCAAGAAAATAAATTATGGCTTCGATTAAAGCAGTTTTACGAAAGAAAAAGAATAAAGAGGGGAAATTTCCAATTGTAATAAGAATAACCAAGGATAGGAAAACGAGTTTCTTGTATACTGGGCAGTATGTGAGTAAAAGAGAGTGGGACGAAAAGAATCACAAAGTCAAAAAGTCTCATCCAAACTCTACCAGACTCAATAACCTCATTCTCAAAAAGCTTTCTGAGGCAAACGAAAAGCTTCTTGAGTTAGAGGCGAATAAAGAACGAAGTACGGCCAAAAACGTTACCGAAAAAATCAAGGGCAAGCAAAATCAATTTAGTGTTTATGATGAAGCTGATTTGTACCTGAAAGAACTCGAAGAAGGGAAAAAGTATACCAGATGGAGCGCAGATAAATCGAGGGTAAAAGTTTTTAAGGAATTCATGAGAGAAAAGCCAATTCGTTTTGAAGACTTGACTCCAGAACTGCTCAAGAAATTCAAATTCTACTTGCTTAATGTTCAAGAGATTTCTGAAAGAACAGCTCAGAATTATTTAGTCGTTATTCGAACCATTTTTAATCGGGCTATCAGAAAAGGGATTGTCGATAAGAAGCATTATCCTTTTGGTAAAGGGAAAATAACCATAAGGTTTCCGCAGACGACCAAAAGGGGACTTTCGGCAAAACGAGTGAAAGCTTTAGAAGAAATAAACCTCAAGGGGAAGCCAAAACAAATCCACGCCAGAAACATTTGGCTCTTTTCTTTTTACTTTGCTGGTATGAGAATTGGGGACGTGCTAAAAATCAAATGGTCTGATTTCAAAGACGGACGGCTTTATTACCAGATGAGCAAGAACCAAAAGGTCTTATCGTTAAAAGTCCCGAGGAAGATCAAACCCATCCTGAAACAATACCAAAAGCCAAAACCCAAGAAAGAAGATTTTGTTTTTCCTGAACTCAAAGCGGTTGATCTCGAAAACGAACGACAGGTTTATCGCGCGATAACTGGCAATACCAAAACGATTAATAAATACCTCGGGGAAATTGCCGAAGCACTTAAATTTGACATTCCGCTTACAATGCACATTAGCCGTCATAGCTTTGCGGCTTTATCGGGCGACAAAATCCCCATCCAGATGCTCCAACAGCTTTATCGCCACTCTGACATTCAAACCACCATTAATTATCAGAAGGCTTTTATTTACAAAGACGCGGACGAGGCGCTAGATAAAGTTCTGGATTTCTAAGCCCAAACCTTTTTACCACCCATAGTTTTAAATCTTTCTGCAAAGGGACATTGTCACCTCTTTGTTAAATCCTAACGGATGATAGTACCAGTCTCCAACATCCTCAAAGGATTTTGACAATACCTCAAGCATCAAATTCAAAACATTTGATATGGATGGTATAAAAAGTCTCATGCAAGTAGCAGAAATCGAACTGAGCTACAAAAATCCTGTTCCTCCTTCTGACAGAATAAAAGTCACCAATTCTATTCAGGTTTACGATGTCTTACGAAATCATTGGTCTGAGCAAATTGATTTATTGGAAGAGTTTGTAATCCTCCTGCTTGACCGAGCGCAACACGTTTTGGGCTTACACGTAGTTTCAAAAGGAGGCACAGCCGGCACAGTCGTTGATCCCAAGCTGGTATTTATTTCAGCCATCCGAACAAAAGCCAGTTCTATAATTTTGGCGCACAACCACCCATCGGGAAATCTCAAGCCTTCACAGGCTGACCTTTCCCTTACTAATAGACTCGTACAAGGTGGTACTTTGCTTGATGTAAAAGTTATTGATCACTTGATCATAACGGCGCATGGCTATTTCTCATTCGCAGATGAAGGCTTGATATGATTATTTCTAAGAATCTATATCTTTATTATTTTACCTGTCGAAATTTCTGTTTGTCCATCTATCAAAGTGTATATATACGTCCCTACCGTTAAAGCTCCTAAATAAATCACATCCTCAATCCCTTGGACAGAATGAGAAGCTACTTTTCGCCCTTGTACATCATACAAATTCAACCGTGCATCATTGGGCAAATATCCATTGATCACAACCCGTGTATAATCCTCCACAGGATTGGGGAAAATATTCACCTTTGGATCAAAACCAGGATCTTCGGTTGAAACAGTACCGATGTGTAAGGTTTGACAACTGGTGTTTTCTGAGTTTTCGTTTTCTACTGTCAGACACACTTCATAGACGCCATCTTGGGCATATACATGCGTCGGGTGACGATCAGAGGAAGATTGGCCATCACCGAAGGTCCAGGACCAGGATGCGGGGCGGAAGTAGGATACATCGTAAAAGGTGATATCTCGATGATCGGTGCTATCCACTTGCTCATACCAAAATCGAGCTACCGTATGGTTGTCTATGCCTAGGGTGTCGCAAGCTGAGCCGTCGAGGGGGCCGAGACGGTAGGTGTGGACGTTTGGGAGAGTGCCTGAAATGTAGCTCGGTAGTTTGATAATACCTTGAGAAACATGACATGCTTCTCCTACAAGATCAGGAAAATCAATTCTATGCATTAGATCGCATTGTATTAATATCGAAACGTAGATCTTATTGTCCGGACCCAATTGCATTTGACCAAATTGGAGATCAAGATCACCGGCAGGGAAAAGGTGACATGAATCTTGCTCGAGCTGGGATACTTCTATTTTGTTTTCAAAAAAATCCGGATCACGCAAATCCATCTGAGTGATTG
>JAHDDD010000199.1 GCA_020629535.1 Saprospiraceae bacterium | reverse complement strand
CATCAAAAAGTTTTGACACCAAAGCAAAAGCTATTGAATACGGTAGAAAAATCAGTAAATCAGAGAAAACAGAATTGTACATTCACAAAAAAGATGGCACAATTCAAAATAGAAACTCTTACGGTAAAGATCCTTTTCCACCAAAAGGATAAAATATTAAGCGTTGCATAGTAATTATTCAAAAAATGTATTCATTAATTGCCCTTTTGATGAAGAATACAGGCCGCTACTAAAAGCACTAGTTTATACGATTTTATATTTTGGTTTTCAGCCAAGGCTTTCTTTAGAACAGTCAGATTCTGGAAGGATGAGGCTTCAAAAAATATTGGATTGCATTAAAGAGTCTCAATATGGAATTCATGATCTCTCTCGAATCCAAGCCTCTAGAAAAGATGAATTTTTCAGATTTAATATGCCCTTTGAGTTAGGAGCTGATTTTGGATGTAAAACATACAATTCCGAACATTCAAAAAAAGTATTTTTAGTTCTTGCCAAGAAAGAATATGAGTACATGAAGGCTATTTCAGATTTAAATGGAATTGATATAAAGCATCATAATAATGAAGTCGAAGCCTTAATATATTCAGTTAGGGCATGGTTCATAGAAACAGTTGGATTGAGAAAATTAGATGGTCCAATGAAAATATGGTTTAGATACAATGATTTCCAAACCCAAATATTTGAAGAAAAGTTTCAAAAATATTACGGTGATTACGACGAGAATACAGCTGAAAAAATTGCTGTAGATGAAATTGAAAAAATGCCAATGCCAGAATTTATTGATGAGATAAAAAGCTTCTTGGCAAAATAGATTTAGTCTAACAAGAATAAATAGCATATAAGCTTCAAATAACAATCCGGTTATCAGGCGCCCTGTTACCGCCTCGCGTCTTTTGTTGGTGTGTCGTCAACATAACTGAAGCATTGATTATTATATTAGGCCCATCTTTGTTAGCTTTATAGCTCCATTAACCCATCTTAATACCATTTAATAATCCGTTAAAAACACTTAAAAAATGAAAAAAATTGTAACGGCAATGCTATTTCTATCGTTCCTGTTTGTGAGTTGCAAATCGGATTCAAAGGCTCCAAATGCTGAAGAAGTTCAGATAAAAAAAGAGGTGATGAAGAACGATTCAATTTCGAATGAACTTGACAATGTCAAAGGTGAAATTGAAAACTCAGCAAAAGAATTAGATAATTTAATTAAAGATTTGAATTAAGATCAATTCCTAAAATTTAAACATTGATCACTTTAAAATTGAGAATCATGAGAAAGACAATAATAACAATGATGACAATGCTCGCAATCTTATTCTGTACAGATGCAGCAATGGCTCAAGGGAAAGGAAAAGGAAAGAATGAGCAGATTGAAAATGCTGCAAACAAAGGTGCAGAAAAAGCAAATGAGATGAAAGGCAAAGGCAAGGCCAAAGCAGAAGAGATGAAAGCCAAAAGAAAACAGAAGGTCGATGAAATGACTGGGAATGGAAAAGGTAAAGCAGATGAAATGAAAGGCAAAGGAAAAGCCAAAGCTGAAGAAGCCAAAAGTGCAGGACAAGAAAAAGGAGCAGAAATGGCAGAAGAAGGGAAAGCCAAAGGGGAGAAAGCCAAAGGTAATGGAAAGGGTAAGGAAAATAAGGGCAAAGGCAACGCCTACGGTAAAAACAAAGGTGACCTGAAAGGAAAAGAATTTGGACAGGAAAGAGCCAAACAAGCCAAAATGAACAAAGAGAAAAAAGAAAAAGAACTCGATGATGAAATTTCAGAAAGCGAAGGAAAAGTAAAAGAAGCCAAAGAAAAAATCAAAGAGTCAAAAGACAAATTAGAAAAAGAGAAGAAAGAAAGTAAAAGATACAGAGTACAAAGAGAAAATGGAGAAGATCGAAAAAGCTGAAAAAGGAGTACAAGATCTTGAAGCAAAAATCCAGAAAGGAAAGAAAGTAAAAACCTCTTCAGGAGGTAAATAGAAACCAAAAAGGGCCAATGAATATCAGTGGCTCTTTTTTTACTTTTGAAATAATGAAATACATTACTACTTGTTTCTTTTGCATTGTGGCTGTCCTTTCTACCGAAGCCCAAACGGAAGACACGATATCAAGAATATTCAATCATGATATAAGTTGTCGAATATATAAATTGGATGACAAGTTCGTGGGTGTTGATTATGAGTTAAGTTACAAAAATCGAATTGGGCTGCTGATAGGTGTAGAAATGGATTTTGATAAAACCAGTCTGCCCAAAGATTCGACCTTTGTCTTTTCCTCCATTGACGTTGAAAGGATAGAATATAATCGGAGGATCATTAGCCCATATGCGGAATTGAAATATTACCAACCTTGGATCAAAGAAGTAGAAGGTCTGGGGATTGGCTTATTTGCTCAAGGAAAATATTTAAATCATTTAGACGAAAATTATTATCCGCAATATGAAGAGTTGTTTGGTCATCCTTATGATGACACAAACGAAAATGGATTGTTAGAGTTCAATTATGGAGCAATCTTATTTTATAAAGGTGTTATTTATGATAGGTTGATACTTGATTTTTCCTGCAAGGTATTTAATAGCCATAACTATAGTTCAGAAACAACAGCATTTTGGTTTGTAAATACAGAGCCGCGAATCAAAGCTGGCATTAGACTTTGGTGAAAATTAATCGCCAGAAACTTTTTGGAGCTTAAAAACTTCATTCCCTATCGACAGATAATACATTCCGTTAGGTAAAAATGCAAGATCTAATTTTTGAGATAATGCTATTTCAGTAAATGAAAAGACTTGCTCTCCAAGAAGGTTGTAGATACTCACTTTCCCAAAGCGTTTATTGCTTGAAATGTGGCAAACATCGACCACTGGATTTGGGTGAAGACTAATTTCACTTTCTTCCGTTTCTATATTATTGACCATTCCGTCGAATCCGGAACGTTGAAAAAATTTCCAGATTTCTGTACTTAGGTGAATGTCTTGATTACCATCATATCCAGGCCATTCGTGAGCGCCACCATCTACTTCATACAGCCAAACTTCATTGTCATTGATACCATCAACGTATCGGTATGCGTTGACAGTACTTCCGTCCCAGGCTGCGATGTCAGGGAAAGAAGTTTGATTGAGTTGCTGACATTCATTTAATTCGGCAAAATAGTGAAGAGTAAATGGAGAATCGAAATAAGAACCCCATCCATCATAATTATAAATGTCGCCTTCAAACAAGGTAATGTCATCTTCCGTGCCATTGCACATGAAAATAGGAATGGGCATGTTCTCACCGCATTCATTGTATACGTTTTCTAATAATGCACCAGCCACCGGGGCAACAGCTCGAAACACATCTGGTGCCTGACATGCCAGAAGGAAACTCATATCACCTCCGTTTGAAAAGCCCGTACAGAATGTACGATCCTTATCGAGATCATATTCACTTTGCAAATGTTCAGCCAAACGGATTAAAAACGAAAGGTCATCTACATCTTCATCGTGGAAATCATAACCAACATTCCAGAAGTGTGCATCCAGATAATCATCTTTGGTTCCCAATGGATAGCAGACTACAAATTTCTCTTGCTCTGCCAATGCATTGAACTCACTGTAATCCATTGCATACATGGCGTGACCAGTATATCCATGTAGCATAATAACCAGTGGAGCATTTTCAGGTAATTCTTCCGGAATATATAAAATGTATTCTCTCTCCAGTCCTTGATGCTCGATATTCATCCATTGTTGGGCCATTGATATGAATGGTTGGCTGATAAAAAATAGGCCAACAAATAATCTGAGCAAAGTAGGGATTATTCTCATTTTCAATTGTATGCATGTTTTTTGAAATGGAGCATGGCGGTTCGAATGTATTCTAGCCATTTCTATTCATCCAAATTAATAAACTAACTTTGGAATGAGTAATATCAAAGCATCAATTACTATGTCATACATTTTGCCAACACCAGAAGCAGGTAAAGAATTTTTTCTGAATTATCGAGGTAAAGGACCAATCACCATGCTTAATCTATTGAAGTTTAAGAAAGTTGCAGATTATTCCGAAGCAGAACATTTGAATCCAAAGGAACCTATTTCAGGTGAACAAGCTTACAATATTTATGCAAAGCATGTTATTCCACTTCTCGAAAGTGCTGGTGGAAAGATTATGTTCTTGGGTAGCGCTGGATCAAATGTCATTGGACCGGAATCTGAAAAGTGGGATAGGGTATTGCTAGTCACGCACAAATCTGCAGAGGCATTTACAGGTTTTGCCAATGATGAAGATTATCAAAAAATAGCAGGGCACAGAACAGCTGCTTTAGATGATTCAAGATTGATTCCAATCATCGAATTCAAATAAAGTATTTGGGAAAAATCAAGTGTGCATTTTACTCTCTGCACCTTCACGCAAATCATCAATTATTTCCAAAAGATCATTTGCAGAATTGTCAATGATATCAAGACAGTCATCTACTTCTCCGTGATAAATAGGTCGGTTTACTTTCCTGCGAATCAATTGATTTAAATTTATCACATTGTGGACCGGAGTTCTTAGTTTATGTGCCGTGTTGTGTACCAATGACTGAAGATTGTCAGAATGCTTGGTAAGCTCTATAGATTGCGAATAATGGAGTTTTAACAATGTACTCACGATCCATGACAAACAGAGTACCGAAAAGACAAAGTAATTGACATTTGCAAAGCTATTTACGGTATCTGCGAATGGTGGAGTGATCACGATAGTTAGATATTGACTGACCATGTATGCGACAAGCACAAATCCAACAGATAAAAATCTGGCGCGTCCATTAAACGAAACAATACTACTCACAACGAAAACTAAAAACATAGCTTCCAGCCTGACCTCTTTTCCGAATAATACTTGAATCAGTCCCAACATTGGAGTGATACATAGTAAAAGCCAGACACTTGCTGCACAATGTTTCTTAATGCTCGAAAGAAATAAAACTATTGACAAGGCAGAAATAACAATGACGCCAGAAACAATGTCTGGAATCGCAAAATGGATGATATTTCCAATTGTGTTGAACACGGCCAGAACGATTCCAATCGATGCGATTTGATTGTTTAATTTTATTCTGATTAAATCAGATGCTGACGTATCCGAATCGATACCCAGATTAGGAATAGTATTGAGAAAGTCTAATTTCAATTGGTTTATGTAGTGGTAACTTTTCAAATGTCGGTAAAATCCATTCACCATTCTCGACCACAGTTGATATAAATGCGATACTGCAAATTTGCAGACAATTACAAACCATCTAGATACAATTAACTAGATTATTATAATCAAATTGACAGTTGGCTTTCTAGTCTTTGGAGGTATTTTGACTTAAGGTAGAAGTCGATAAGAGATTGAAGATTTTCTGGGGAAATTGTTTGAAACTGATAAGAAGATTTTATTTGAGCAATTTTATCAGACTCGACTTTTTTGACAGACTCCAATTCTTCTTTGAGATCGTTGAGCTTTTTTTCATCCATTTCCATCTTGGCATCCATGAGGCTCTCATTGAAATCCATCATTTCCATGAGGAATTCTTGAGGAATATTTTGTTGACCTCCAGACAAATCTACACCATGCAATTCAAGTATGTACTTAAAACGGAGGTGCTCATCTTTCAGGGTATTAAATGCTGTGTTGTTAAAGCTTGAAAGCTCCAGCATGGCCGCCTGAGCAGATGCACTTGCATCTGAATGAAAATCAGGATGGTATTCTCTTGATTTCTTAAGGAAGTTCTTCTTCAACGCAGACAGGTCTACGTTAAAAGAAGGTTCCATCTGAAAATGTTCGAAATAATTTTTATTCTCCATTAAATATTTCGCCAAATATCGAGTCCAATTGCATAGATCATTAAGCCCATCAATAATATGAATCCGATCAAAGTAGCATATTCAATTACCTTGTCACTTGGCTTACGTCCAGTAAAAACTTCCCACAATAAAAACATTACATGACCTCCGTCGAGCGCAGGAATCGGAAGTAAGTTTAGAAACCCGAGTAAAATGGAAAGCATGGCAGTCATCCGCCAGAAACGATGCCAGTTCCATGTATCACCAAACATCTTTCCGATGGAAATGAAGCTACCTAAACTATCTTTTGCTTTGATTTCGCCTTTGAACATTTTACCAAAAGCAATCATTTGGCCTCTTAGGAAATTTTTTGATTCTGACCAACCTCTTGAAGCTGCAGCACTCATATCATATTCCTGAATCTCCCATTCAAATTGCTCATCGCCCAAATACCAACCGACACCCATCAAGCCTTTTTTAAGATTCAATTTATTGGTAATGGTATCTCTGTCATTCCTCAATACGGTAACAATGACAGGGCCATCCTCAGCCTTTCCTTTCATATTTCTTTGAACGTCTTCAATATACTCAGCAGGTTTATTATCGATGGCAATCACTCTGTCACCAGCTCGAATACCGGCTGCCTGGGCTGGAGAGTCATCTGCAACAGATTTTATTTTTGTGTTCAGTCTTGCACTGATGAGTGAAGCGTCTTTGTTGTCATAGCTAGAAAGCACTTGTACGAACCTTGGATCAATGGGAAGAATCTTATTGGAACCATTGCGCACAACTTCAATCTCTTTTGCACCTTCTATGACAATTCCTGTTGTCAATGCGGCGCGACTAAATCTTTTCAATTCTTTTTCGCCAATTCTTTTGATATGGTCACCCTCTCTCAGGCCCATATCATAAGCCAGGCTATCAACATGGATCCCATAAGGAAGACTCTCATTAACGATATGTTTTTCTCCCCAATTGTAGAATACCATGGCGAACAAAAATATTCCAAGAATGAAATTGACAATCACTCCACCCAACATAATGATCAATCTTTGCCAGGCGGGTTTCGATCTAAACTCCCAGGGTTGGGGTGGACCTTGCATTTGTTCTTTATCGAATGATTCATCGATCATTCCTGCAATTTTTACGTATCCACCCAAAGGGAGCCATCCGATACCATATTCAGTTTCTCCTTTCTTGTATTTGAATAAAGAAAACCAAGGATCAAAAAACAAGTAGAACTTTTCTACTTTTGTTTTGAACCATTTGGCTGGGAAAAAGTGGCCACATTCGTGTAAAACGACTAAAATCGAAAGGCTGGCAAGTAATTGCAATGTGGTGATCATACGAAATTCTGCTAGTGTTTGTAGTTATTGCTTGGGTTTCTGGGAATTTTTGCTGCGCAAATGTACTATAAAAACAGTGCTAAGCTAACATTATGTGCTAACCAATTAATCGATGTATAAGTTTCTATTTTTTTGCATTTATGATAACGAAAAGGCTTCAATTAGCGGCGATGACTATCGCCATGCTATAAAAGTATTGCGCAAAAAGGAAGGTGACCAAATACTATGTACCAATGGTAATGGAATTCGGATGGAAGCCACAATTTCTAAGATTGAAAAAAACATCGCTTTACTTGAACCATTGAATACTCAAAAATTCCCCAAAAGGGAGAAAAGACTTCACCTCGCCATTGCACCAACTAAAAACATGTCTAGAATCGAATTCATGCTAGAAAAATGCATTGAAATCGGTCTCGATGAAATCAGTTTTATTAAGACCAAGAGAACAGAAAGACCGAAATTAAAATTGGACCGGCTTCAAAAGATCGCCATTTCTGCCTTGAAGCAATCCTTCCAATTTCGTTTGCCTACAATCAATGATCTGGTTCCTCTTGAAAGCTTCATCGAACAAAATCATGATGGGAAAAAAATCATTGCGCATCAAAAGGAAAGCGCTGTTCATCTGA
>JAHDDD010000198.1 GCA_020629535.1 Saprospiraceae bacterium | reverse complement strand
GGAAATTCCTTCTTGTTAATTACTTAAATGCAACGCCCATTGAACAGTGTTCAGTGATTCCTTTTTTAACAAAATAATATGGCCTTCCAATTCTTCTTTCACATCTTGATCTGATCCATTGCGTAAGGTGAGGAGTTGTACATTTTTTTCAATGGAAATCTCATATCGATCATTCAATGATTCAACAAAGCCATTGATATTTTCAAAAGGATCTCCCAGACACAATAGGAGCCGATCATCAACTATTTGATCGAGTTTCAATTGGATATTAAACTTGTCAACATCGTTGAAAATTGTACTTTGATCTTCTTCTGAAAGAGTAGAATTGTCTTTTACTGAAATCGTACAGAATACATTGCCATCATCGACAATTAAAATAGGTGGATACTCAATATCTTCATCAAAATTTTTCACAATGGTTCCTTCTGACGTAGGATCAAGAAAATTTCTGACATGCAAAGAAATTTCTTTCTCTGCCAATGGCTTGATGGTTTTAGGATGAATGACTTTGGCACCCAAATTCGTCATAGCCAATGCTTCATCATAACTAAGTTTATTCAATTTTTGGACGGGTCTTTCTCTGGCCGGATCTCCTGTCATTATTCCTGGCACATCCTTCCATACCGTTAATTTATTCGCTGAAAGGCATGTTGCAAAAATGGCTGCAGAATAATCTGAGCCTTCCCTACCCAAGGTCGTGCTGAAATTTTCTGAAGTACATCCGATGAATCCTTGGGTCACGATAATGCTATTTGATTTAATCAAATCAGGAATGATCTCATTGATCAATTTATGACTCAAAGTCCAATCCAAATTCGCCATTCGATGTTTGTTGTCTGTTTTGATCACATCTCGTGCGTCCAACCATTGACTGTTAAGACCCGCTGCTTTCAAGCAATGGTGGAGCATCTTAGATGACAACATCTCACCCACTGACACAATTTGATCATAAGCGTAGTTGTATTCTGAATCAAAAGGCTCTTCAATAAACCAATCAATTTCCACGAAAGTGTCATTCAATTCATTTAAAATAGCATCGAGTTGAGCACCTTCAAACAATGATCTACAATAATCAAAATGGTTCTGCAAGATTTTTTGAAAATGGCTTTTTGCCTCATCTGGCTTCTCCTGACAATAAGCAGCAACCACTTTTTCCAAGGCATTGGTGGTTTTCCCAAGTGCACTCACCACCAGAACTGCAGGCGTACTTACCTGATTCTGAACGATTTGTACCACCTGTTGCATCCTTTGAGGATCTTTTATTGAAGCACCACCAAACTTATTGATTTCTAAATTCAATTGGAAATGATTGTTAAATGCGAAATAAGGTAAAATCTTAGATATTTATTACTTTTGGTCACCCTGATAATTTGATAATGGGAGAAATTTACGAAATAGCTCTTTATGTCTCCTTAATTGGAATGACAACAGTTTTCACCATCTTATTGTTGGTGGTCCTTTCCTCAAACTTAATGATCAGGCTATTAAATAAATATGGTCCTGAGCCAGTCGAAAAAGATTCTACCACAAAAGTTGACCCAAAAACCATTGCCATACTTACTGCAGTGGTTAATAAATTGACCAGTGGAAAAGGCCAGATTAAAACCATCAACAAAAGCTAGAACCAAAAATCAATGGGCAAAGAGATAAAACTTGCATTGGTATACAGAGACATGTGGCAATCTTCAGGCAAATTTATGCCAAGGGTAGACCAATTGGTTCGTGTCGCTGAGCCAATCATAAATATTGGATGTTTTTCAAGGGTTGAAACCAATGGTGGCGGATTTGAACAAATCAATCTCCTCTTCGGAGAAAATCCAAATATTTCTGTTAGAAAGTGGACGCAAGCATTCAATGATGCAGGCATACAGACACAAATGCTAGAGAGAGGACTCAATGGTATAAGAATGAGTCCTGTGGGAAAAGATCTTAGAAAATTAATGTTTGCCCTAAAGAAAAAACAAGGGACCGACATTTCAAGATCATTCGATGGATTGAACAATCCTCAAAATCTGGAACTGTCATTTCAGTATGCGAAGGAAGGAGGTATGATTGCACAAGGTGCCTTATCACTCACCTACTCGCCTGTCCATACTGTCGAATATTATATTGACCTCGCAGACAAGTATATTGAAAAAGGAGCGGAAGAAATTTGTATCAAAGACATGGCAGGAATTGGGCGACCTGTGTCTGTAGGAAAAATTGTAAAAGGAATACGAGAAAGACATCCCAACATCATCAT
This sequence comes from Saprospiraceae bacterium, assembly GCA_020629535.1. Taxonomy (GTDB): domain Bacteria; phylum Bacteroidota; class Bacteroidia; order Chitinophagales; family Saprospiraceae; genus JAHDBF01. Next base: position 5,529 of record JAHDDD010000198.1, on the reverse strand, counting down.
TCAATACCATGGTCACTCTACACCAGGTTTTTCACTCACTTCATCTTTGGAAGCTGCTCGCAATGGTGCCGACATCATTGACTGTGGCATGGAACCTTTGAGTTGGGGAACTGGACATGCTGACTTGTTGGCCGTACATGAAATGTTGCGTGATGCAGGATTCTCTGTTCCTGATCTGAACTTCAAAGCGTATATGGAGGTACGTGCATTAACACAAGAGTTCATAGATGACTTTTTGGGCTACTATATCAATCCAAAAAATCGATCAATGAATTCGCTATTGATTGGGCCTGGTCTACCGGGAGGAATGATGGGATCATTGATGTCTGATCTTGCCAACAACCTAAAATCGGTAAATAAATGGCTTACAAAAAATGACAAACCAAATCTCACCCAAGACGATCTCTTGGTCAAGCTTTTTGATGAAGTAAAATATGTGTGGCCACGATTGGGATATCCACCATTGGTTACTCCGTTTAGCCAGTATGTGAAAAACGTATCCATGATGAATGTGATGCAACAAGTGAAAGGTAAACCAAGATGGACATTGATGGATGAAAATACCTGGGGTATGATCCTTGGACAATCAGGAAAATTACCCGGAGAACTGGCTCCAGAAATTAAAGAACTGGCGGAAGATCAACAAAGAGATTTTTATGAAGGCAATCCTCAAGATTTGTATCCTGATGTGTTGGATCAGTTTAGAGCAAAGATGTCTGAAAAAGGTTGGGATACGGGTGAAGATGATGAAGAGCTTTTCGAATACGCCATGCATCCAGAACAATACGAGGCCTTCAAAAGTGGCAAAGCCAAAGAGAAATTTTTGGAAGATTTAGAGAAGCGAAAAGCAGCCAAGGCAGGTGCCGATGCTCCAGCTCCAGCTGCTGCAGCCCCAATGCCATCAACATTAACTGTGACTGTTCAAGGTCAAAAATATGACGTGAGCATTGATTATCCGGACCAAGTAGGCCAAGCAGCTCCGGTTGAATCAAAGTCAAACGACAAGGTGGAAGGAACTCCTATACTCGCCCCTCTTGAAGGTAAATTTTACCTCACAAAAGACAGTGGCGAGACAGGGAAGAAAGTGGGAGATGCTATTTCTGCAGGTGATACCGTTGCATACGTCGAGTCGATGAAAGTCATGAATGCCATTACTTCTCCTGTTGGTGGAACAATCAAAGACATATTGGTGAAGCATGGCGATGATATTGAAGAAGATGATCAACTAATAATCGTTGGTTGATGAATTTCATTGAAAAAATTTATCAGATGAGTGCTTTCGATGAGTTGTTAACGCAACCATCGTATTTGTTGATGCTTTTCATTGCCTTTGTTCTACTTTATTTGGGCATATTCAAAAAGTACGAACCGCTTTTACTGGTGCCCATTGGTTTTGGCGTTTTACTTGCGAATTTTCCTTCGGGTGGTATGGCAGTATTACAGGATGATGCCATTGCCCACATGACCATCATAGAAATCGCGAAGGAACACGGAATTATGAACATGCTGTATTATGCCTTGATCAAAACAGGCTTGCTGCCTCCTTTGATCTTTATGGGCGTTGGTGCTATGACAGATTTCGGTCCGATGCTGAGGAACTTAAGATTGGCATTTTTTGGTGCTGCCGCACAGATTGGAATTTTCAGTGTTTTCCTTGGTGCAATCGCCATGGGATTTTCATTGAAAGAAGCTGGTGCTTTAGGTATCATTGGAGGAGCCGATGGTCCTACAGCTATTTATACTTCGATTATTTTAGCACCTCACATGTTGGGTCCTATTGCTATTGCGGCATATTCGTATATGGCACTGGTTCCAGTTATTATTCCTTTTGTAGTCCGGTTTAGTGTCACAGATAAGGAGATGAAAATTAACATGAAGGAACAGGACAAACTCCACCCTTCGAAGATGGAAATCAAGAATCTGAAGTTGGCAAAAATCATCTTCCCACTCATGTTGGGTACTATCATATCATTATTAGTACCGAGCTCTACCCCATTGATTGGTATGTTGCTGTTTGGTAATTTGGTTAAAGAAATCGGTAGTGATACTTCACGTCTATTTGAGGCAGCATCGAGTACCATCATGAACACCTCAACGATTTTTTTAGGACTGACTGTTGGTGCGACGATGACTGCAAATACATTTTTAAAAAGCGAAACTTTACTGATCATCGCAGGTGGGTTCCTAGCGTTCTCCATTTCTATTTTGGGTGGGATCATTGCTGTCAAGATTTACAATATGTTCGCCAAGAAAAAGATCAATCCATTGATTGGTGCGACAGGTTTGAGTGCAGTCCCGATGGCCTCGCGTGTTGCAAATGATATGGCATTGAAAAAAGATTCAAGCAATCACATTCTACAGTACTGCATGTCGAGTAACATCTCCGGAGTGATTGGTTCAGCTGTTGCCGCTGGTGTTTTAATTTCGTTTTTGGGATAAATTTAATTCAATGAGAAGATGATGTTTGGATGTGGAGATGTCATTTCTATTTTAGAATATTCAATTTACCAAGAAGGTTGTGCAGAAATTGATGAAAACGAATCAATTCAATAATGCATTACTAATCATACCTTGTAAAGTAAAAATTAAAAGAAGCATAGCCTTCCCGATTTGGTCCCGATACATCGGGATAAATTAGGTGTGGGTACCTGCCTTGGAGGGCCGCTTTAAATCGGGATGATTTTTTGTATACTTTTTCATCTAGGAAAGAGTATGATACTTTGTGAAAAAGTATTTGACACATACTAATTATTAATTACTATTTAAATTGCGTATCTTAGAAATAACATAATCAATTCCTCATTCCTATGAGCCATTCTGTATGCAAAGGCTTGTTTCAGTTAATGACAATTTGCTTCTTTCTTTTAGGAATGAATGCTTGCTCAGAAGATGCTCATCTGGTGAGTTCAAATGACCACTTTTTCCCCTCAAAAGATAACTCCTCGAGCGATGATAGCTGCGATAGTGGCTGTGGACTGAAGACTGGTATCACTAAAAATGATATTGACGAAACACTGTCTCACTCAACGGGTGTAGACGACATAAGCAATATATATTTCCCTACCTGTAATGATGTGGATATACCACCAGGTACAAAGGTGATCTTTTTTGTAGATGATGGGTGTGCACATTCTTTAGAAAGGACGAATTAATTTCCATCAAAAAAACAATACAAAATGAAATCAAATTTTAGAAAAAATGTTTCCTTATTTGTGGTATTGGGTACGGGCTTGCTTGCCCTCTTTGCCCTCCTTTCATTGATTTACAATGCAATGAACAGCGACCTAGGCATTGCTGGTGCTTTTCAATCATCTGGTCTGTTATTGGTTGCTTTTGGATTGGGTCTGGTGGCTTCTTCATTGACTTTGTTAGCACCTCAAACACAAACCAGAGCTATATGTCCCAGAAGAGGCCAAACTGTTGGTGATGACAAATCTGGCAACTCTATAGGAGTAACAGAAAATGGCAGTTCAATTACATATCAATACGCCTCAGGATTTCAACCTCGACCTCCAGAAGGTACAGAAGTTTGCTTCGACATTAATTCTGAAAACAAAGTGAACTATTTGACTGTCCTCTAATTTTGATATAAATTTAATGAAGACCAGTAATACGGCTGGCCCCATTCTTTATTTTTATACTTCTGATAAAAAGCTCTCTTGGCATTGACAAGAGAGCTTTTTACTTCTCCCGTTTTATTTAAATTTTCATAAAATGCCAATGCAATTTCTTGAACACTTCCATCATGGATAGGATAACTCGAACAGATGATATTTTCAATTCCAACTGAAGCAAATCTTCTTGACATGGAAATACTACCTTCATTCAAAATTTGTCTTGCTGAATTAGATTCACATACATTTAGGAATAACAATTTGGTTTTCTTGCCCAGATTAACGTCGGCAAGTTCAGAAGCTTTTAAAATATTATCCTCCCCTCTGAAAATGATTTGTCCATCATAAAATGAACGATTTGTTCCTTGTCCATGTGAAGCGAGATGAATAACTGGATAGTCGAAAGCATACTTAAGGAAGTGTCTTTTCTCTGCTTCGTAACCTGAAACAACGGTCATTCTATCTTTGTAAATATTTTTTATTTTCAAACATTCATTGTACGATCCCATCAACTCTACAGGCGTTTCATTAGTCTTTCCTGCACCTGATCTTTCGTTACTAACTTTTTGGGGTTTAAATATCGACTCTCTATCTGAATATGAATATGCAATCAATTTGCTTTGATCTATTTTATTGTCATTTTCAAAATTGTACAACAGTGACTTTGTGCTGTAGGTATATGATATATTATAGTCTTCAATCAAGTGGTTTCCTGTAATTGAAGAAACAAAACTATCAAACGGCAGGTCATCCACTTTCATTCCTGATACAATAATTAAGTTTGGTGAATTAATTTTTCCCTCAAATGGATGAAAAAGGCTTTTCTCCCATAATGCCCTAGTCGATTCAAAATCATCGAAGAAATTTACCATGGGAACAAATTTATCCATTCTATTCTCTGCATCATTATATTCTATTTGTTCCATCACCACTTCTGAACCAGTCAATAAAAAACCATACTTATCTGATACACCTAAAAAATAGGAAAGAATATTTGAGTTGTTCTCAATACAAAATTTTCTCACATCTTCAGTAAATTCATTTTTGTGGGCATAGAACAATTTATAATAGTCAGGATAATCTTTTTTTAGTAAATAAATTAAAGAGTCTCTCTTGAATGAATCTGTTGTTAGAGCGTCATCTCCTCCATCCATTTTTATCAATGCCTCTCTAATTTCATCGAACTTTCCAGCCTGTTTCACTGTAGAAGCTTTCGCGTTTATTTGATCCACATACAATTGATAGGCTCTAAATTTCTCTAGCTCTCTGAATGCGCTTTCAGCATATCCTTTGTTTGGGAATTTTTTTGAAAGTAAGAAATAGGCTTTATTTTTTATGTTAAACAAACTGTAGCACTGATTAAAAATGTATAATCTATCCTCCTTTTTAAGGTCGATTAAGTATGCATTTACTTTCTGAAAAATGTCATCAATCGTATAAATGCTTTCCAGAATTTCTTGTTCTTTACCACTTGCATTTGCCTTTTGAAGTTCATATTCGGCTTTCACCATAGAAAATTCAAAAAGGAAGGGATTACCAAAATTAATATCAGCAAAATTGGGCAAATTGAATTCTTCTTGTGTTCTCTTAATAATGTCTCCTGCATCTTTCAAAGCATTTACATCCATCAGTGATTGGATCAAAAGAATCTTTATCTCAATCTGAAAATCTTCTGGGACGCTGGAAGAAATGTTATCTGCATACTTAAAAAGCTCTATCGCTTTGGTGGAATTTCCTTTATTATTTTCCAATAAAGCTTGTAATCTAAATTTGTAAAATTTAAATCTATCTTCTTCAAGGTATGGGTTCAGCAATTCGATACTTCCTTCGGCTTCTTCCAATCTGAAATCATTCATCAAAGCAAGACTCTTATCCATAATTACAAATGGTAACATTTTGTTGTTGTTGCCTTCAT
>JAHDDD010000197.1 GCA_020629535.1 Saprospiraceae bacterium | reverse complement strand
TTGAAGTCTATCTGCTCTAATAAATTTGTTTTGAGCGTTTAGATATAAATGATCTGCAGTGGAAATGATATAGCTATTGTCACTAAATAAAGTATAAATAGAATAGGGAAAGGGTTCTTCTGGATTGGTAGAACCACCAGAATATTCAACGGTAGAAATACTTTTTGTTCCGTTAAAATCAAAGGAGACTATTTTGTCGCCGACTTCAACCAAACCAATCGGTAACGTCGTGCCGTCACTCATTAGAACGGAAGTGACTGCTGCGACACAACTACATTTACAATAGCAAAAATCTCCTGCATGTTCGACCCAGACAGGTTCACCACTCTTTCCTTGGAGCTTGCATATTTTATTAACCTTGGAGGATTTTTTGCTGCAATGTGCGCCAGGACATTGTTGAGTAAAAACATTTTGTATAAAAAGAAATAAATTGTACCAAAATGGTACACTTTAATTAGTTAGTTATGTATTAGCAGTAGAGAATTTAGACAAAATCAACGTTTGTATTTTGATAAAGTTGATAAAGGAGAGCAAATCATTATCCAACGAGGAACTGATAAATCGTATGTGGTGACAGCTGTGAGTGAAGATGATTTGTACTTTAATGCTGAGATGGTGGAGCGGATTAAAAAGAGTTTGAAAGAGGCGGAACAAAGGCAAGTGAAAAAGATATCTACATCGAAGGAGATTAAGGATTTATTGGGAATATGACTTATACTCTAGAATTGACAAAGACAGCTGTTGATGATATTAAAAAACATAAGAAATCAGGAGACAAAGTTGTATTGAAGAAGATTGGTCAGTTACTGGAAGAATTAATGGAACATCCAAGAAAGGGAAAAGGTCAGCCTGAGCCATTAAAGTATGAATTAGAAGGATTGTACTCAAGAAGGATCAACAAGAAGCACAGATTGGTCTATCAAATTGACGATGAAATTGTGACAGTGATTGTACTGAGCGCATACTCGCATTATGGGAATAAATAATTTACTGGTCTAAAACTCGCACCAATGGTGCGAGAAATAATCCTAAATAAAGAAGTTGTCTACTCACCACCTTCGGCGGTTCGTAGAAATTAAAAAGTACACTTCTGATGAGCCAAACCACATTTTGTTGCCTACAGGTTTTGTTTTTAGCCTGCCCCGTGCTTTAGTTGGGGCCTGCGCTCTGGCTGAATGAAAAAGAAGCTTAACGCATACAACCATGAATTTTTATTTTTCATTTTTTGGTGCTGTTGCGTCTAAAGTTAAAGGGTTTACAGCTGGTTCAGTCTCGACTGTCGCAAAAAAATATTTAAGGAGTTAAAGAATAATTTTACAGAAAACTTGGAAAACGAAATAACGAAAGACTTTAATGAACAAAAAATACAAGAATTAAATAAAGGAATTGAAATAGATCAGAATAATTTAGAATCCATACAAGAAGAATTTAGAGGAGGAAATAATAATGAAGAAGAAAATTGAAGTAATTCTGAACTATCTAAAATTAGTATTTGAGGAAATACTCCCAGTTATTCTATTCGTTATTCTAATTTTTATCTTCGCCCTAATTTTATTTTCATTTGATTATTTCACAAATATGTAGAGTAAATTGACGGGAACCGAAATCTATATTTTGAGGATGAGTATTGTAAGGATTATAGAGTTGTACCATGTTAAAAAGCTGCATAAGTTCTCCTGTTCTTTATCTCCCGAATGACAGCATCGAGAGTAAAATAGATTTGAGATTTTTCTTGCTCAGAAAAGTCTTCAACCTCTTTGAGTCGAGAAATCATATTGTGATCTTTTAGGAGGTTATCATCTTCAGTTTCTCCGAGTAGATAAATTACACGTCAATAAAAACAATCTTAGTTTTTCACCTCGGTCTCCATCGTATCTCGGCCCAATCCTCTTTCTGTATTTCTGTCAATGCTTCCACCAATATTGATTTTAGTATCATGGTAAAGTCGAAGTCTAAAGTTGAGATGAGAAAACGCTTTTTTATAGCTTTTTGCCAATGCAGATTTAGTATCGACCAATGGCGTTTTCACTCTTGAACCTGGAAAGAAACGAACGATTTCTAATTTATTATCTAGAATCTGGACTTTGGTGAATGCTCCTGCTTTTCCCGAGAAACTCAACACAAAAAATTCAGAAGTATTGAGAGTAATGGAAGTATCTATCTCCAAGTCATCTGTAAGGAAAATGTTTGCAGGTGCTTCCAGAAATTCATCATTGATATCACTTCCGTAAACAAATCTGACCTCTGAAAAATCATACCATTTTCTAATAGATTCAATTATAATTTTGTTGATTTCATCAATTTCTGCCTGGCGTTCATCGGCTTTCTTGTTAAGTCCTTTTTCTCGTAAAAATGAAATGGCATTTCGTTCTGACAGCAGCCGAACGATCAAGGTGCCATCTTTCAAATCTTTGATGGCTTTTCTGTTTTTTATTTCGGAATCAGTATCTCTGTAAATTACATCCTGAGCGAAGATTCCCTGCGTTATTGACAATAAAACAGTCAAAAACAGCCATTTCGTCATATTTGCAGTTTTCATATCGACAAAGTAAAGGGCTTTTGGTAAATAAGGCATCAGCTTTTGTATAAATTTTTGCGGTCAAGTCTTTTGCAACATTTATTTTCGTGTCTTATTTGATAACACTTTTCATGAATATGGATTTAATTAAAACGACTGGAGTGGATATTGAAGCGCTGAACCAACAAATTTATCAAGACAGTGCTTTTTTGGAAGATTTGAAATCCAGCACCTCCAAGGTTATAGTTGGACAGGAATACATGTTGGAACGTCTTTTATTGGGACTTTTGGCGAAAGGACATGTATTATTAGAGGGTTTGCCGGGCCTTGCAAAAACATTGAGTATAAAGACTCTTTCTTCAGCCATCGATGCTGAATTTAAACGAATCCAATTCACACCCGATCTGCTGCCGGCTGATATTATCGGAACCATGATTTACAATCCTGGTAAAAATGAATTCGCCGTAAGGAAAGGACCCATCTTTGCGAATTTTATCTTGGCGGATGAGATCAACAGAGCACCTGCCAAGGTTCAATCGGCGTTGCTCGAAGCGATGCAAGAAAGACAGGTGACCATTGGAAAGGAAAGTTATAAACTAGAAGAACCGTTTCTGGTGTTAGCCACTCAAAACCCAATCGAACAAGAAGGAACTTATCCATTGCCTGAAGCACAGGTTGACCGTTTTATGTTGAAGGTAAAAATCGGGTATCCAAACAAAGATGAAGAGCGTCAGATCATCCACCGAACCATTTCTGGTGAGACCGAACAGAAAGTATCGTCAGTTGTAAAACCAGAACAGATTATCAAGGCAAGAGCATTGGTCAAAAAGGTGTACATGGATGAGAAGATTACAAACTACATTCTGGATATCGTCTTTGCAACGAGGAAACCTGCTGAATATGGAATCTCAGACCTTGAACCATTGATCAACTATGGAGGTTCTCCGAGAGCGAGTATCAACCTTGCACTGGCATCAAAAGCTTATGCATTTATCAACCGAAGAGGTTATGTGATTCCAGATGACGTGAGGAACGTATGCGAAGATGTACTCAGGCATAGAATAGGTATCACTTATGAAGCAGAAGCTGAAAACATCAGCCAAGAAGACATCATTTCTCAGATCATTTCAAAAGTAGAAGTACCTTAAAAAATGGATGCAAGTGACATTCTCAAGAAGGTTCGTAAAATTGAGATCAAGACCCGGAGTATAAGCAAACATATTTTTTCCGGGGAATATCACAGTGCCTTTAAGGGTAGGGGTATGTCATTTTCTGAAGTGAGGGATTATGATTACGGTGATGATGTTCGAAACATTGACTGGAACGTAACTGCCCGTACCGGTGATCCACATATCAAGGTTTTTGAAGAAGAAAGAGAATTGACGGTCATGTTGTTGGTAGACATCAGTCAATCGTCAGTTTTCGGTACCAAAGTTCAATTCAAAAATGAATTGATTACAGAGTTGAGTGCCGTTCTTGCTTTTTCTGCTATCATTAACAACGACAAAGTGGGAGCCATCTTGTTTTCCGATCAGATTGAAAAATACATTCCACCAAAGAAAGGTAAGTCACATATTCTGAGAATCATCAGAGAGATCATTTATCATCAAGCTGAGAATAAAGGAACAAATTTGAAAGTTGCATTGGAATATTTGACCAATGTTCAAAAGAAGAAGGCCATTAGTTTTGTACTTTCTGATTTTATGGTCAAAGATTATGAAACGGCATTATCAATCGCTTGTCGAAGACATGATGTAGTCGGTTTGCACATATACGATCAGAGGGAAGTCGAACTTCCCAACGTAGGAATGTTGCGAACTTTAGATCCTGAGACCGGCGATTTGATATTTCTCGATACTTCAAGTAAAAAGGTGCGAGATGACTATAAGTCTTGGTATGATGATAACTTCAATTATTTCGATAATAACTTCAAACGAAATCGTGCAGATCATATGAGTATCGCCACGGGTCAAGATTATGTAAAATCATTGTTGCAATTTTTCAAAAAGAGAGCGAAGTAGTGAAAGTATTTGGTTTACATATCATTGTTCTTTTCTTTTTGGTAAATGGCGTATACGCTCAAATAGTGACTTCCTACCAATTTGAAAAAGACACTGTCAAAATTGGAGAATTGAATAATCTGATCGTAATGATCAAATCTCCTAGTCCTGCTGCCATAGAATCTTACAGCATGGCAACGCTGACAGATGTAAAACCTGCTGAGTCTTTTTATGAAAACGATTCCATTGATTTAAATACTGCAGCTGAGTTTGAATGGATAGATGTCAATCCCGAACAAGAAGTTTCTATTAATTCATCAAGTTTTCAAAAGGAAAACAATCATTGGATTCACAGAAATTCTACAAGATTCATCGCTTGGGATATTGGCGCCTTTGACTTTCCTGCCATAGACCTCAAATTGGATTCAAATGCGAACATTAGGGTGATGCCTTTGCAAGCACCGCGACTCATGGTCATGCCTCCCAATGTTGCACCTCCTGCAGATACGACTGCTATGATATTACCCATATTACCCATCATGCGGGAGAGTAAAAATTGGAGGGACTATTCTTACCTTTTACTTTTTTTGGTTCCAATATTGATTGGTTTGGGGCTTTGGTATTGGTATAGAAACCAGCAAAATCAGGAAGTGGTCGAAAAAGTAGTCGTGGTCGAACAACCCGCACACGTTGTCGCATTGAAAAAACTTGGAGATCTTGAAGACAAAGAGCTTTGGCAAAAGGGTATGATCAAAGAATATCAATCTGAACTCACATACACGATACGTGAGTACCTTGAAAAGAGATATGGTATCAACGCCCTCGAATCTACAACAAGCGAGATAAACAAAGCCTTGGGAGAGGTAGACTTTGATCAGCAACATACACAAAAGCTAAATAACATTCTTCAGATTGCAGACCTCGTGAAGTTTGCCAAAGCAAAGCCTTCAGAAAGTATTCATAGCGAATTCATGCAACAGGCAAAAGATTTTGTAAACCAGACCAAATTGGTCCAAAGACAAATTGAGAAAGATGGGTTGGTGGACTAATTTAGAATTCGAGCATCCTTGGCTGTTGATCTTACTGCTGATCATTCCATTTATGATCTGGTGGTACCTCAGAAATTTTACAAAGACTTCTGCCAATATCAAAATGCCACACGTGCATACACTGGCAGGTGGATCGAGTATCAAGGCAAAGATTTTTAAGTGGCTTCCTGTTTTGAGATGGTTGGCAGTAGCATCATTGATTGTAGCCTTGGCGAGACCTCAACAAGTTTTGAAGGAAGAAGAAGTCAAAGCAGAAGGAATCGACATCATGCTTGTCATGGACCTTTCGAGTAGTATGTTGGCGCGAGATTTTAACCCAGATCGATTATCTGTGAGTAAGGAAGTAGCCCAAACTTTTGTTGACAAAAGACAATATGATCGGATCGGTTTGGCCGTATTCGCTGCAGAAAGTTATACGCAGTGTCCATTGACTACAGATCATAAAATACTTAAGGAATTTCTGAGCCAGTTACGTTGTGGTCTGCTCGAAGATGGAACCGCCATTGGGATGGGACTTGCAGCAGCAGTCAACAGATTGCGTGACAGCAAATCAGAAAGTAAGATTGTAATCTTGCTCACCGATGGGGTAAACAATGCGGGGTATATCAAACCGATTCAGGCCGCTGAAATTGCAGAACAGATCGATGTCAAAGTTTACACCATTGGAGTTGGTACCATGGGCTCTGCGATTTCACCCATTTCAAGAAAGAGCGATGGAAGCTACGTTTTTGGTAGAGCCCGGGTCGAAATCGATGAAGAATTGCTCCAGGAAATTGCGACTCTGACAGGTGGTAAGTACTATCGGGCGACCACTCAGACAGTACTCGAAAGCATTTATGATGAGATAGACAGGCTCGAAAAGACCGAAATTGAAGTATCGGTATTTAAGCGATATAATGAAGAATTTAGGCGATTTTTAATCTTTGGTCTCATCCTTTTGGCCTTAGAATGGATACTCAAGCACCTGATATTCAGGGTTTTACCATAAAATATCACTAAATTGTAACCAGTTGTGATTTCAGCTCGTCAAAGCAGCATTATTCACATTAAAAATTAAGAAAATGCAAGTTATAGCAATTCTCGGTTTCTGGCTCACCATGATTACATTCTGTTATTTATACTTCACGACCAGACATAAGGAAAGAATGACCCTGATCGAAAAGGGGCTGACTGCTGAAATCTTCAACTCTAAAGGCAAAAATTACGAAAGTTATAAAGCGTTGAAGACGGGTGTTACTCTTCTTTGCGCAGGCATCGGTTTTGGTACAGGCGTTGGTTTAATGCATGTCTTTGATACCCATGATCCGTATCCCGTTTTCTTTTCTTTGATGATTTTTGGAGGTTTGGGTCTGATAGGATATTATATGTACACCAAGCGTTTGGAGGAGAGAGAAACGGAGGCTCAAAAGTATTACAGGTCGAAAGAAATTGATATCCCTGAAGAAATCACAATGGATTAATCGAACATCTTCAACTCCACAATCTCGCAGATGATGTGACCTATCAGGATGTGGCACTCCTGAATTCGAGGAGTGTCTTTACTGGGCACCTTGATCATCAAATCGCAATGAGGAACTAATTTTCCACCCGACTCGCCGGTGAGTCCAATAACTTTCAATCCCAATTCTTTAGCTTTTTCGCAAGCTCTGACTATATTTTGAGAATTCCCTGATGTTGAAATGGCCATCAACACATCACCTTCGCTTCCTTTTGATTCTACCATTCTTGCAAATGATTCATCAAATCCAAAGTCATTTGAGATCGCAGTCAATGATGATGTATTGACATGCAATGCTTCTGCGAAAAGGGCAGGTCTGTTTTTGTAGAATCTTCCACTAAATTCTGTCGCCAAGTGTTGGGCATCCGCCGCACTTCCTCCATTACCACATAGGAGAAATTTTTTCTTTCCACGAAATGCATCTAATATCAAAGTATTGGCCTCACAGATGGCAGCCAACAATTGGGTATCATCTAATAGCTTTTGCTTTAATGCAATGTTGGCTTCAATGACTTGTTTTACCTTTTTCATTATGACAATATTTCCAAGCCATCAAAGGTAATCAAAAAGCAAATTGAAGATAACAAGCTTATGGAGTGAATGAATTTGTACATGATGAATTTTGAGATGGTAAGTAGAACCCCTACTAATTCAATATAAAATAGTACGCTCTCTTGTTTGTAATGACGTCTCCTTTACCAAAACAGCCCACAATTTCATTCTTGTAGTGCCCTTGTAGTCAAAACACT
>JAHDDD010000196.1 GCA_020629535.1 Saprospiraceae bacterium | reverse complement strand
AAGATTCTCTACAGCTGATCAATGTGGTAATGTGAATGACTGCCAATCATCAGTTCGCATCACTTCGAACATCATGACCTCCATTTTCTGTCCAAGTGACCTTTTACTTGGGTGTGCTGAACCACAAAAAGAAGAAAAAATAAACGCATGGCTCGCCTCAGTATATGCCATGGACCCGGGCAACGATGCATTGACCGTTACCAATAATTATTTAGAATTCGGCGAGATTACTTGCCAGAACAATACTACAGTTAGATTCTCCACCATTGACGAATGTGGCAACCCTATAAACTGCTCAGCAGAGATTATTATTTTCGATGAATTTGGACCGGACATTAGTTGTCCGCCTTCTGTTGAATTAGAATGGGTAGAGTTCAATGATCCTGTTTTGATGGATCAATGGGCTTCTCAAGCTTTCGCAACAGATGATTGTTTCTCCGTTACTTTGGAAAACAATTTTGCCTACGGAAACTTAAATATCAATTGTGAGGAAGGTGGCATTTTTGATGTAGTCTTTAGAGCAGTTGATGATTGTGATAATGTCTCTCAATGTGTATCGACTGTCGTTGTAAGGCCAGCTCCTCGACTAGAAATTTCTTGTCCAGCGCCTTTGGAGCTAAGTTGTGATGACCCACAAATCCAATCAAAAATCCAAAGCTGGTTTGAAGATGTTTCAGCGACTGACGCATACGATCAGAGTTACCCAATCTTCGACGATTTCTTTGCACTCGATAACATGGATTGTGAAAGTATTACTGAAATTACTTTCAATTCTACCGATATCTGTGGAAACCTCATAGAATGCAGTTCTGAAATTATTATCAGAGATATTAACCCACCTTCAATCACTTGTCAGGACGATTTGGTCTTGAATTCAACGGATCCAAATATCTCTACCAAAATCAATGATTGGTTAAATTCATTTTCGGCCAACGATGATTGCAATTTCGTTGAACTCAATCATGATTTCAATATTGACCTTGACCAATTGGTATGCGGTGAAGCCAATGAATTTAAAGTCAAATTTATTGCAGCTGATGAGTGTGGTAACGCAACTAGCTGCGAAAGAAAAATTGACCTCAGACCTGCTGCTTCCATTGTATTTCATGTTCCTGCAGTGCTCGAACTAGAATGTGGTAAGGAAGGCAATCAACTAAGAATTCAAAACTGGATCGATCAAGCTGAAGCATTCGACACCAACAATGATACCTATCCTGTTTTCAACAATTTTGACAATATTGATGACGATTGTGAAAATGAAATTTCTGTACGTTTTTCATATATCAATCAATGCGGACTTGAAGTAGGCGAGGAAACTAAGATAAAAATTTCAGATACAACTCCACCAACCATTGAATGTCCAGAAAGTGTATCTCTTAGATATATAGAGTTTGATTATTTCGACTTTGATTTTTGGTTAACCAAATTCAATGGTACAGACAATTGCGGCGAAGTCACTCTACGACACGACTTCGACAACATTGATTTAGAAAACTTCTGTGATGAAGATAGATTTGTAACATTTGCCGTTGAAGATCAATGTGGAAATATCACAGAGTGTGAAGTGAACATCAACATCAGTGATTATGTCTATCCGGAAATTGCATGTCCGGGTGATCTTAGCCTTGACTGTGGTGACCCTGAAATCACAGAGAAATTCGCAGAACACATCTCTAAAATAACACACACCTACGGTCTTGACCTTGAATTAGAATACGATCAGCTGATCGATATCGAAGATCTCCAAGATTGCAGATATCCAAACACAATTGAGGTGAAAGCAGTGGCTTATAACGACTGTGATCAGGAAGTTTCATGTACATTCATTGTAGATATATTGGCTGACGTTAAGATATATGTACCATCTATCTTTTCGCCAAATGGTGACAGCAACAATGATTATTTCAATGTCTTCGCCAATGATCTTGTATCCAAAGTTGAACAACTGAGCATATACGACCGATTCGGTACCAGAGTAGCATCCTATTCAGATTTGGATCCAAATGATGAAGACCAAGGTTGGGACGGAAGACATAGAGGAAGAGATTGCGAAAATGGTGTATACACATATGTAGCCATCATCATTGACCATAAAGGAGAACGTCACAACAGATATGGTTCGATTACTTTGGTAAGGTAAACCACCCGTATTCCTAATTTTCCCTTGAGCTCTTGACTATCCACCATAAACAAGCTACAAACGAATTTCTAAGAGAACTTTAAGACCGCATTAACTTACTTTGTACTTTTGTTGACGTAACAAAAGAAAGCAAAATCTTTGATCATGGATAAATTCATTAAATCCCTATTCGGACTGGCTATTGTCTTCATCATTGGATGTACTCCGAAAGTAACAGAACCAGAAGTCGTAGTTGAACCTCCCAAAGAAAAAGAAGAAAGTCACATCGACAACCCATGTATAACATTTGATGAATTGGATGTTGCACTTGAAGATGATGTGACAACAGCCTACGTTTTATATCGAGACCATGTGAAATTAAAAGATTTTGAGACCGCATTGCCAATCTGGAAAAAAGCTTTTTACAATGCTCCTGCAGCAGATGGTCGGGTCAAATATCAATTTGATGATGGCATAAAAATCTATAAACACTTTTATGACAAGGCTAGTACACAAGATGAGAAACGCCAATACTTTGATTCTATCATGTCAGTATATGATAAAAGAGCAGAGTGTTTCCCTGACCCGGGATATGTAGAAGGAAGGAAGGCCTTCGATATGTATTATTATTACAGCGAATTTGCTGACCAATCTGAAATCTTTGACCTGTTCAAAAAAGCATTGAATGAGAAGGGAGAAAAAGCAGATTATTTCATCATCAATCCGATGACAAGTTTGGTCGCTGATGCATTGATCAATGAGACCATCACCATTGAAGAAGGTCGAGATTTGACCAGCAAATTACTTGCCGCCATTAAATATGGAAATGCCAACTGCGGTAAAAAATGTGAAGCCTGGGAAATCATCAATGAATATGCGCCGGCCCGTCTTGAAAATCTGGAAGGTATCAAAGGATTGTATGATTGTGAATATTACAAAGAAAAATACTACAAAGAATATCAAGCCAATCCCAATGATTGCGATTTGATCAACAGAGTGTATTCTAGATTATTGTGGGGTGGTTGTGATCCAAATGATCCAATGGCTATAGAATTGAAAGATGCAAAGGCAACAAATTGCTATACCCCACCGCCTCCACCAGGTATGCTTCGTTTGGCATTCGATGAATTGGAGAAAGGAAATTACACTGGAGCCATTGATTATTTCGAACAGTTTGTAAATAAGACTGACGACGTCGAGAAAAAAGCAAAATACACATTGGTGATCGCTAAAATTTACTACGGCGATTTAAAGAAATTCACGACCTCAAGAAAATATGCTTTGAAAGCTGCAGAATATAAGTCAAATTGGGGCGAACCATATTTACTCATCGGTAAACTGTATGCGTCAAGCGGCCCACTCTGCGGACCAGGCCGTGGATGGGACAGTCAAATAGTTACCTGGGCAGCCATTGATAAATTCCAATATGCCAAAAAGATAGATCCGAATGCCGCTGATGAAGCCAATAAATGGATCAATACATACAAACAATATATGCCTAGTAAGGAGGATGTTTTCCTAAGAAATCTAAAAGCAGGTCAAAGCTACACCGTACCATGCTGGATTCAGGAAAAAACCACCATCAGAACCGCAGATTAAGCGAAATCAAAGAAGAAGTTTTAAAGTTGTTTGAAACTTCTTCTTTGCTTTGTAACTTGTCGGAAACTAATCAAACATTATGGATTTTCGTACAGAATGGAGTAGTTGGGTTTTATTGGTCTTGATGATGATCATCGCATATGTCATCAATCCTTGGGCAACAACAAATGCCATGACCTTTTTAGCCTATGTCGTAGGACTTCCTCTCGCGACAGTAGCTATTGCCTGTATTCCGGTTCTGATTTTCTGCTATTTTATCAATAAAATACCAGATATCGATTATTCTATCAGATTGGCATTTTTATACATGCTTTTCTTACTTATCAGACATTTTATAGCCTGATGTAAGAAACCAATTTTGTGAAAAATCAGTTGTAGTAAATGCACTGCGATTCTAAACAATTAGTACATGTACTCACGTAGACAGCCTCAAAGAAGATACTATGGCGGAACAGGCGATCCATATAGCAGGCAGGGTCGAGGTTCCGGGACCGGAAGATTTAAGCTTTTCTTAATCATAGGTCTGGCTATGGCCGCATTTCAGGCATTCAAATACTTTACATCTACACAAGTAAATCCCGTTACCGGGGAATCTCAACGTGTTCAATGGAGCACCGATGAAGAGATTCAATTAGGTTTACAATCTGCCCCACAAATGGCTCAACAACATGGAGGTGTATATCCAGAGCTTAGAGCTCAGGAATATGTCAGACGTGTAGGAAGCAAATTGGCAGCAACCTCACTTCCAACAAAATCAGGATATCCATACCAATTTCACCTGTTAGCAGATCCGAATACAGTCAATGCTTTTGCATTACCAGGTGGACAATGTTTTATAACATATGCACTTCTTGAACGTTTAGAAAATGAAGATCAACTCGCCGGCGTTTTAGGTCATGAGATTGGTCATGTAATAGAAAGACACGGCGCTGAAAGAATGGCCAAAAGTGGATTTATCCAGGGACTCATTCAAAGTGTGATGATTGGTTCGGGAGGAGATCCTACCATGGCTCAGGTAGCAAGTGTCGTTGGCAATTATGCCAATATGAAATATGGAAGAGATCAAGAACTCGAATCTGACGATTGGGGCATCAGGATGATGATTGAAGCAGGATACGACCCCAACAATATGATTGGCGTCATGGATATTCTCGAACAAGCAACCGGTGGATCACGATCGCCAGAATGGCAAAGCAGCCATCCAAGCCCAGATAACCGAAGACAAAAAATTAAAGAATCAATTCAAAAATACGGATACAAATAAATTACATTATGGCAAATAATCTGTTTAAAAGTAATAACCCCATTCTCAACGACAAATCAATCAGCAAATCCAAAACTGCCTCGCATCAGCAAGAGCATAACTTTGGAATCACGAAAGCAGACAATGAAGTCACCACCATCAAAGGAGCTGTCGACAAAACATTGATGTTGTTCGGATTGCTTTTGGTAACAACCTTATTCAGTTACTACTTTGGCAATCAGATGTTAATGATTGGTGGAGCGATCGGTGGACTTATAGCAGTTATTGTTGCAGTTGTAAAACCAACAACGGCACCAATCGTTGCCCCTATCTATGCATTGCTGGAAGGCTTGTTCGTAGGTGGAATTTCAGCAGTTTACGCTGCAGCATTTGATGGCATTGTACTGCAAGCAGTAACTCTAACATTCGGAACATTGCTTGCCATGCTCGTACTTTACAGAAGTGGCCTTATCAAAGTGACTCAGAAATTCCGTGCAGGCGTTATGATGGCGACGGGCGCGATTTTCTTTGTATACATTCTTAGCTTTATTGGCAGCTTTGTCGGTTTCAACATCCCTTACCTTCACGAAGGAGGTACCATTGGAATTGGTATAAGTGTAGTCATTATTGCAGTTGCAGCCTTGAATCTTTTGTTAGATTTTGATATGTTTGAAAGAGCAGAACAAGCAAGAGCTCCAAAATATATGGAGTGGATGTGTGCTCTTGGATTGTTGGTTACTTTGGTGTGGCTTTACATCGAGTTTCTAAGAATTCTTGCAAAATTGAAATCAGATTAACATTAACCGATACAATTTTAAAACAAACCTCTGTCAGAATGCTGGCAGAGGTTTTTTTAATTATATGAGTAACTCAAGTTTCGCTAGTTAGAAGTTACAAATTATTATAGGTCAAGACTTTACAGCGGTGGGTTTTTTTGCTTCTTTTTTGTGCGGTAGACAAAAAATGAAGATTAATAAGTACAGAAACTTGAGTAAGTAATACTCAGAACATTCTAGCTCTGATTTTCTCTTCATTTTAGTTATCTTGGATTCATAGACTATTATGAAAATGAAGAATTTATTAGCCGTATTTTTATGTTTCCTTTCATTTCAAATATTTTCTCAGGACACCGTAGTTGTTCAGACCTTTACTTGGGATTCTACAAGCAGATCTGCTGTCTTTGATTTTCCTGATAATCCAGACGAGACATACCGTAAAATATTGATGAAATACAATATGAGATGCCACGACGCCGCTGTCGGAAACGGCAGTGTTGGCTGTCGCGAATGGGATTATCATTGTAATACCGTCATCACAGATCCTTCAAGACAAGATTCCATGAAGGCGACACATCCTGATTATACCATTTCAAATTTTACTGGTGATCTTTTTGAATATTCTGAAGACCCCACCTACAATTACACCCAATATATTCAGCATGAAGTAAATTATACTTCCACCAACAATGAAGTTGAATCCTTGGTCAATGATGGTGAAATGCCATTGGCCATTGGCAATGATGATGGTGTTGCTAGAATTCAATTTGTCATTTCTGCTGATGATATGAATGCACTCCAAAGTGGGGCCATTCGTGGAATTAAACTTTTTGTAAAAGAAGCATCGAGTGCGAAATTCTTCAGAGTGAGGCTTAAGCATATTGAAGAAGCTGAGGAGCAGATTTCCACAGCTGCACCACAAGTCAATGGTTTCAGCGAACATTATTTTTTGGATACTGATTTTAATGCCGGAGCAAATCATCTGAAATTTTACCAACCATTTGAATGGGATGGTCAACGTTCTGTTTTGGTGGATTTAAGTTATACCCACGATCAGAATTCGAATTTGCAACTTCAAGGTGTTGAGGATATAAATCAATCAGCCATGTATGCTTCTGGTTCCAATTATCATCTTGATTTCAATGCAGACTATTATTTTGAAATGGACCCTCAAATCTTCCAGTCCGTTTCAGATGGGATTACTTTTAGCTTCTGGTCGAGAGGGGCCAGTTCTTTGCCTCAGAATACTTTCATCTTCGAAGGCACGGACGCGAACAATAGACGTCAAGCGAATGTGCATCTTCCATGGTCAGATGCAAATATCTATTGGGACTGTGGAAATGATGGTGATGGCTTTGATCGATTGTCAAAAGCATCGAACGATACAGAATACAAAGGCGATTGGGTGAATTGGACATTCATCAAAGATGTAGCCAATAAGAATATGACCATTTTGAAAAATGGAGAACTCTGGGCATCAGAATCAGGTAAAGAAAAGACAATTGATATCGAGAGATTTATCCTTGGCGCCAACATCAATGGTGGCACTGGTTACCTTGGGCAATTAGATGACTTCAGAATCTGGAATAGAGCACTTGACTTGGCAACCATACGAAGTTGGATGTTTTTACCGCTAGATGATTCTCATCCATACCACGAAAACCTGATCGCAGATTTTACATTAAATGAAGGATCTGGGGATCAAATACTCAGTGAGCTTGGCGATTTTTCTGCAGGTTCAAATGTAGAAGCGAATTTTGTCAGATACAGAGGTAAAGATTTACGAACTTCATTTCAAATGGCCGGAGTGGCGCCGAAAGCTGCTTTGGTACAAGGAAATTATACTTCTGAAGTTGTTGAAAGAACAATTATTGACTCGACCGAAAACAGACCACATACGGTCATACGTTATGAGATCATCAACAATGATTTGGTTGGAGTCGATACTTCATACTTATACCCAGGAGGAATAACATATGTATACGATGAACAAGGAAATATAATTGAAGAATTAACTGCCAATAGTTCAGGTTTTATTCTGCCTGAAACTTTGAACTATTATCGCAAATCAGATGAAACGAGATATGAAATCTTG
>JAHDDD010000005.1 GCA_020629535.1 Saprospiraceae bacterium | reverse complement strand
GACAGTCCTTGATTTTTTTGGGTTCGTTTTTTTATCAAGAAAAAAAGGAACATAGAAAGAGCTTAGCACATGTTTTTTCTACTTTTTTGTATGGTAGACAAAAAAGTAATTAAAATTTATCAAAGGAAAAGAGCCATTTGTGTTTCCACCCATGGCTCTTTGAAATCAAACTTCTAACTAATAATTTATCTTGCTACAGTTACATCACCTTTTGCTATATGTTCTTTGTTATCCGAAGTTCGATAGTGCGCAATCCAAACATAAACATCATTGATTGCAGGCTCACCATGGAAGGTGCCATCCCAACCTAAATGTGGTTTATTTGGTGCTATGTCAGTAGTTGAAAATACTAGTTCTCCCCACCTTGAGAAGATATGTAACTCATCAATTTGCTCAATGTTATCTGAGGTATAGATTGTAAACAATCTGTTTTCTAAATCACTCTTTCCTGGTGTGATTATATTTGGTGCCCACACATTGTACTTTTCTTCAACCAACAATTTAAAGAAGGTTGTATCGCTGCATCCATATTCATCAAAGACGACGATTTCATAATCTTGACTTGATGAAGAAGTTATACTCGGCATCAAACAATCTGTACAAGACACACCCACGGCATTATCCCATTCAAGAGAATTGATAGATTCAGGATCAAGGTTTGTGATCAATTCAATATCAACGCTTTCTCCTTCTTCAATTTCAGCAATAAGTGGATTTGAAGTAAGGGTCACCTCATGTCCATAATTGATTTCAACGATGGTATCGTGAATACATCCGTTGGCATCTTCCACCAATAGTGTGTACGAACCAGCACCTATGTTGTTGAATTCTCCTGATTCACTTTCCATATTCAGTTCTTCAACAAAATAGTTGTATGGTCCTGTTCCTCCTTCTATATTTTCTATTAATATTTGTCCATCATTATCATTGCTACATAGCGGATCAACTGCTAAAGCTTCTATGGAATACGGCTTCTCATCAGCTGTAATCAATATTGAATCTTGAACAGAACATCCAGAAATCAAATTTGTAACGGATAGATAGTATGTGCCTGGTTGTGAAAATTCGATTTCATCATTATCTGAATTTACATTTCCATCTGCGTCAGTCCAATTCACTTCATAGTTATTTTCATCATAGTCAATGATGTCCGCTGCTACAGTAATAGATGTTTCTTCACACGGTATCAATGCAGCTTCTTCCAATTCAAGTTCTGGGTATAGGTAACTTTCTTCTACAACGACGGAATCCACAGATTCGCAACCATTGGTAATATCCAACACGTTGATGATATAGGTACCTGGTTCGCTGACAGACAATGAATCTACATTGGCTTCAATCAATTCACCATTGGTATCATACCAACCATACATCAGCTCATTGCCCAATTCAATAATTTCAGCAGAGATGAAGACTTCTTCATTATCACAATTGATCAATCCTTCAGCTGTAACATCAACGATTGGATATGCTGTTAATGATTCTACAAGGAAAGTATCGATACTGATACATCCTGAGATCGTATCCACGGCCGTTAATATGACCTCACCCATTTGCTCTACTTCAAAGATACTGCCTTGAGTTTCTTTACCAGGACCTTCCCAGTTGTAGATTATGTCATCGTTTGGCTCAACATACAAATCAATATCAACTGTTTCACAATCAATGAGATTATCTGTATTTGCTTGTATGATGGCAATTGGATCATTGCTCATATCCTCAACTTCAACTTGATCTGTGCTCACACAATCAGCATCAAAATTGGCAACCTCAATGGTATAAGTACCAGCTTCTGTCACTACAATATATTGATCATTTGAAATGAATTGACCATTCTCATCATACCATGAAATTTCAAATTCATCTCCAACACTTGTTAACGGACCTCCGATGGTAACTTCTTCAATGTCACAAGAAAGCATGGCAAGCTCACCCGCATCTGCTATAGCAACACAATTACAATCAGGTGACTCTACCTCAAGCACTGATTCACAATCAATACCTTCAATACCAAACATAATTTGAATCACCAATGCTGTATCAATTCCTGCAAATTCATACTTGTCATTACCAAGTTCTGTATATTCTATTCCCAGATTGTTGGTAATGGTTTCAGCCTCAGATACGACGGTAACATCATAAGTTCCATCTGCACTGTTGCAAGTAAGCTCCAGGATTTCGAAGTCTGGTGCTTCAGCTTGGGCGATACTTAGCTCGCCTGTACTTTCACATCCTGCTAAGTTAGTAACGGTGACTGTATATGTTCCTGGCTGATCAACATCAATAGACTGTGTGAATGCTTCCGTCGACCATTCATAAAACTCAAATTCGTTTTCAACAGAGATGGCTTCATTTTGACCAGCACATATTAATTCCGGTCCGCTTAAAACAGGTTCTTCAACATCAGCAACTGTAATTTCTATGCTTCCTTCACCTGTGCAACTTCCGGAAGTGTCGCTTACTGTAACTGTGTATGTTCCTGCTTCATCCACTGTGATTGTTTGTCCTGTCTGACCATTACTCCATTCCCAACTTGCAAATCCAAAACCTGCATCCAATTCCGATGTCTCACCAGGACATAGATTTTGATTTCCTGCAATTTCAGGGAACAATGAAGTAGATTCTTCAACATCAATATTTCCTATGGCAGTACATCCATTTGCATCGGTTACGGTTACTGAAATAGAAGATGCTTCGCTTACCTCAATAACTTGGTCAGTTTCGCCAGTACTCCATTCGAATCCGGTCCATTCATCTGATACATTGAGGAAAGTAGATCCTCCCACACAGAAACTGGTAGAACCAGAAATCTGTACTTCAGCAACTTGATAGTAAACTACTTCAAAGTTTGTTGAAGCTTCACAACCGTTTGCATCCGAAACGGTAACAGAATATGTACCCGCTTCAGTTATCTCTACTTCTGGTCCGGTTTGACCGGTAATATTCCAGCTATAGTTCTCAAATTCATTGACCGTCAATGTGATACTTGAATTCTCACACATGATTGATGGACCTGTTATGACAGGATCTATTATCGATTCTGCAATTGTTATGCTTTGAACAGCATCACATCCTTCATCATTGTTAACGGTAACAGAGTATGTGCCTGGCTCAGAAACATCAATGGTGGAACTTGTCTCTCCATTCGACCACTCATAGTTGATATAAGTTTGATCCAATTCAAGCGTTGTAGACCCACCAGAACAAATGGTAGTTTCACCAAGAATTTCTGGTGTTTCAATGCTAGTATTGATCACTTCGACCTGATCACTACTTACACAATCAGCATCAAGATTTGCTACTTCTATTGTATAAACACCAGGCTCAGTTACATCAATATATTGTTCATTTGAAATGAAATCTCCGTTTTGATCAAACCAAGATATTTCAATGTCATTTCCTGTGCTTGTTAAACCACCTCCTATGGTCACCTGTTCTATTTCACAAGAAAGCAATCCATCATCACCAGCATCTGCAACAGCGACACAACTACAATCTGGTGTCTCCACTTCAAGTATCGATTCACAATCGATGGCTTCAATACCAAAAGTGATTTGGAAGGTTGCTGATGTGTCAATACCTTCGAACAAATATCTATCATCTCCCAAATCCGTATAATCCATATTAAGATTATTAGAAATGGTCTCAGCTTCTGTTAATACGGTTACATAAAATGTTCCTTCTCCATTGTTACAACTTACTGCAACAACTTCAAATTCTGGTGCATTGGCTTGATCAATATTTAGTTCCCCTACACTTTCACATCCTGCGTCATCTGTAACGGTAACTGTATATGTTCCTGGCTGATTTACCTCTATTGATTGTGTTAATTCTTCTGTTGACCACTCGAAAAATTCAAAACTATTTCCGACCGTGATCATTTCAACTTGACCTGCACACATAACTTCAGGACCAAGTAGAACTGGATTTTCAATATCTGCAATGGCGATCTCAATGCTTCCTTCACCCGTACAACCGCCTGATGCATCCGTCACAGTTACAGTATAAACTCCAGCTTCATCTACAGTAATGGTTTGGCCTGAAGCACCATTGCTCCATTGCCAACTATCAAATCCAAAACCAGCATCCAATTCCGTTGATTCACCAGGACAAATGTTTTGATCACCAGCGATCTCAGGGAATAAAGATGAAGACTCTTCTACTTCAATACTTCCAGTAGCAGTACATCCATTCACATCAGTAACAGTCACAGTGATTGCTGTGGCTTCACTTATTTGAATGATTTGACTGTTATCTCCAGTACTCCATTCATAGGCTATCCATTCATCAGATACATTTAGGAACGTAGATCCGCCTACACAGAAACTCGTTGAACCTGAAATCTGCACATCTGCCACTTGATGATACACTACATTAAAGCTTGTAGATGACTGACATCCATTGGCATCTGAAACGGTAACCGTGTATGTGCCTGCCTCAGTCACTTCGACCTCAGCTCCTGTTTGTCCAGGAATACTCCATAAGTAATTATCAAATTCATTGGCGGTCAACGTAATGCTACCATTTTCGCACATAATCGACGGACCGGTAATTACTGGCTCCTCGATACTGACTTCCGAAATGGTAATGCTCTGCTCTGAAACACAACCAGCTTGATTACTAACGGTAACAGCATATGTGCCAGGTTGAGTTACTTCTAATGTAGATCCTGTTTCTCCATTTGACCACTCATAAGTAGAATATGGTTGATCTAATTCTAAGACTATCGAAGCTCCAGCACAAAGTGCAGTAACTCCTAAAATTTCAGGGGTCTCAATGGTTGATGTTTCAATGGCAATTTCAGCTTCGCCCATACAACCGGCTCCATCTGAGATCATTACTGAGTACACACCAGCTTCAGATACTTCAATAGAAGATCCGGTCTCACCATTACTCCATTCGTAGGAATCAAAATTACCTCCTACATTTAATGTCGCTGTAGAACCTTCACATATAGAAGTACTACTTGCAACTATATCAATAATTAAATTACTATCTTCTGTAATTTCAACACTATCTGCACTCGTACAACCATTTGCATCAGTTGTGGTAACCGAATAATTTCCGGTCTCTGTAATGGTAATTGAAGTACCTGTCTCTCCGTTACTCCATTCCACTGCAGTCCAATCTCCGGCCACTTCGATACTTGTCGAGCTCCCCGGGCAGAAACTTGTCGAACCAATAATTTGTGCTTCCTCAGCTTCAATCAATTGCAATGTAACTGAACTTACTGCTGTACACCCTGCTGCATCTGTGACGGTCACAAAAACTTCACCAGGCGAACCAATTGTAATAAATTGATCAGTAGCACCAGCCACACTCCATGCATAAGAATCATAAACTCCTGCGTCAAGAGTAACCGTTGATCCAAAGCAAAATTCTGTTGGCCCTTGAATTTGGGGAGCATCAATGGTGGTAGCCGCCACTTCGAATTCAGCAACACCACTACAGCCTTCTGTGTTAGTTACTGTTAGTACGTATACACCACCGTTAGTAATCGTAATACCAGGTGATGTTTCACCATTTGACCAATTATAGCTGTTGTATGTTTGATCTGCGTTCAAACTTGCAGATTCACCGACGCAAATACTTTCCGGTCCAAGGATAGTAGGGGTAAGAGCATCTAGCTCACCAAGTTCAAAAGTTCCTGTTCCCATACAACCTTGTCCATTATCAACGGTAACGTTGTATGTTCCCGGTGAATTTACTGTTATTGTTTGTGTATTGAATGGACCTTGGGGTGTATCCCAGACCCATGAACTAAAAGCTCCTGCATCTAGTGTTACACTTTCACCAGCACAAAAAGTCGAAGGACCTATGATATTAATATCCAAAGATGAATCTTCTGTTACTGAAATTTCAGCTGATTGTTGACAACCGTTATCATTGACAACGGTAACGCTATATGTTCCTGTTTCCGAAACTTCAATGGTTTGGCTGGTCTCTCCGTTTGACCAAGTCCAACTCACGTATTGACTACCGGCATCAAGTATTGTGCTTGAGCCCTGACAAATTGTTGTAGAACCACCTATAACCGGTGCAACGGATGGCAATATACTCACTTGAATAATTCCTTCTGCAGTACATCCTCCCGCATCTGTTGCAGTCACTGTATAACTTCCTCCTTCAGTTACAACAACTTCAGAAGTTGTTTCTCCAGAACTCCAGATATAGGATTCAAAACCGGTAACATACAAACTAGTACTGCCTCCTTCACAAAGAACCGGATCACCTAAAATATCTAGGACTGGTTGGTCAAGGCTGCTTACATTTACAGCACTAGATCCTGTACAACCATTGACATCTGTTACAGTCACTGTATAACTTCCAGGATTTGCAATTGCTATTGAATTATCTGATTGACCTGTAGACCATTCCACACTTTGGAAATCGGCCACTGACAATGTCGTACTATTCCCGTTGCAAATCGAAAGAGCTCCTGTTACAACTGGCACAGGAATCGGCAATTCTGAAACTTCAAATTCAGCTTCTCCTTCACAACCTTCTGCATTGGTAACGGTAAGGTAGTATGTACCTGCAGTACTTACTTCAAGAAATTGTCCAACACCAGTCTCTGGTCCATCCCAAGTATAGCTATCAAATACCCCTGCATTTAATGTAGCAGTTGATCCAGAACAGAAAGTATCATCTCCTGTTATGGTAGGTTCGAGTGAATCCCCTACAGTAACTTCTACAGAACTACTTGATACACATCCATAAAAATCAGTTACATAGACAGTATAAACACCCGGTTCGAAAGCTTCAATGGTTTGATCATAACCTTCCAATGGGCCTTCCCAAACGTAGTCAACATAAATTCCAGCATCCAATATCGGTCCGCCATTACAATATGTGGTAGAACCCGATATTTCTACTGGTTCAGGAATCAATATTCCATATCCAAAATCTGCTACTCCGGTACAACCATTTGCATCTGTTACAGTAACATATACAAGTTGGAAACTCGAGTGCTCAATACTTGGCGTTGTCTCTCCAGTACTCCATAGATATGACTCATATTCTTCATATAATTCAAGTACATTGATCGCTCCTTCACAAATTTCATCTTCTCCAATGATCTCAGGTTCAGGCAAAGGATTGATTTCAATCACAACACTTGAACTTGCCGTACAACCATTCGAATCAGTCACAGTGACTGACCAAACTCCATCTGTACTAATTAATCTTGTATCATCACTGCCAGATGGAGACCAGGAATATTCATCAAATCCTGGAGTTGCTGAAAGTTCTGTTTGCTCTCCTTCGCAAAAACTAAATTCTCCTTCTATATCAACTGTTGGGTTCTCGTGCTCTATCACTTCTACACTTGACTCTCCTGAGCAACCAAAGTTATCTGTAACGGTAACCTCATATACGCCAGGTTCTGTAACCGTAATACTGTATTGAGACGGTCCTGTATCTACATTCCATTCATACAAAGTGAATCCAATAGGCGCGCTCAAGATGGTTTCTCCATCTTCACAATACTCGAGTGGCCCCGTGATTTGCGGATATAATTGATCTTGCTGAATTATCATGGTGGCTGAACTGGCTGTACATCCGTTCTCATCAGTTACTGTTACTGAATATTCTCCTTCGGTATCAACTTGAATGACATCTGATGTTTCGCCTGTACTCCACAATACCTCAACAAATCCTTCTACATAAACTTCAGTATATCCATCAGGACAGAAGGTCATACTTCCTCTAATGTTGACTATCGTTTCTGGAAATTCCATTAACACAAACTCTGTTGATCCTAAACAGCCATTGTCATCTGTGACTGTGACAGAATAGGTACCAGGCAGCATGGTTGTTATTTGTTGAGTGGTCTCTGCTGTTGACCATTCATAAGAAACATATTCTTGTCCTACAGTCAATGTTGTTTCTGTAGCGATACAGAAGAATTCTTCCCCTTCAATTGTCGGTTCAGGATTAGGAACTTCAGTTATTGTAATTTCATTTGTTGAAGTACATCCATTGGCATCCGTAGCAGTTACAGAGTACGTACCAACTTCAGAAATTTCATTCTGCTGAGTACTCACCCCATTTGACCAAATAAATCCTACCAAATCTCCTTCCGCTGTCAGGGTCGTTGACAGGCCTGCACAGAAAAACTCTTCTCCTGTGATTTCTACTTGAACAGGTGCTGCTTCAATTACTTCATAAACAGAGGTTCCGGTACATCCTTCTACATCACTTACTGTTAAATGATAAGTACCCTCACCCGTTACTTCCAATGTACTTTCAGTTGATCCATCTCCCCATTCGTAGAAATCAAATTCTCCTGTGGTCAATGTTATAGAACTACCTGTACAAACAAGGTTAGGTCCCATGATTTCCGGATAGAGGAAATCTTGTAATTCAATTGTAACTGCTGAGCTTGCGGTACAGCCATTTGCATCAGTTACAGTGACGGAAAATTCTCCAAGCGTTGGCACATTCACCATGGCGCCTGTTGAACCATCACTCCATTCAATGCTTACATAATCACCACTTACACTTAGATCAGTAGATCCATTTAAACAAAACATCAAGTCTCCCTCTATGCTTGGTTCTGGATTTTCATTTTCAATTACCTCAATTGAAGTAGAATTAGTACAACCATTGGCATCGGTAACGGTAACGGTATATGATCCAGGCATGGTTACTTCGATTGAAGAAGTTGTTGCGCCTGTTGACCAAGCATAACTTTCCCATTGTCCAACATCTAAAGTGGAAGATAAACCTGAGCAGAAATTATCTTCTCCATCGATACTTGGATCTGGCACTGGAAAATCTTCAATAGTAATCGTTGCAGTATTTGTACATCCATTATCATCTGTTGCTGTTACAGAATATGTACCTGATTCCATGATAAAGATAAAGGCACTTGTTGATCCTTCTGACCAAATGTAAGAGCTGAAATTTCCTTGAGCGTCCAATTGCAATGTTTCACCTACGCAAATATTTGGACCACCGGAGATACTCAAATCGTCAACTACATTTTCCATTACGGTAATGCTTGTTTCGCCTGAGCAACCATTTATATCTGTAACGGTAACACCATACGTTCCCGGTTCTGTCACTGTATATGTAGCTATACTACCTGGTCCGTCACCCCAATCGTAAATTTCATAAGTCCCAGAGAGTGTCAAAACAAATTCTTCATAATCTCCTGGACATATATCTGTTTCACCATTTAAAACCGGAGCCAATTCTTCGAGCTCATTGATGGTCACTGAGGCTTCATTTGTACACCCATCACCATCAGTTACGGTTACTGAATATTCACCTCCAGTGTCTCCTTCAATAGCGTTTGTAGTAGCACCTGTACTCCACAAATAGGCATCATAACCTGGGGTCGCCGTCAATGTGGTTGAAAAATCAATGCAAAATGTTAAGTTTCCATCAATGCTTACCTCTGGTGCTTCATCTTCAACGACCTCCGTACTTGCTTCAGACGTACATCCATCTTGATTGGTAACGGTTACAGAATATGTGCCAGGCGCATTGACTGTGATGATATTTACTCCGCTTTGACCATTACTCCAAGCATAATTTGAAAATCCTGCAGTAGCCTCAAGCATAACCTCATCAACTCCTCCTGGACAAATCAAAAGATCTCCATCAATGTTTACCACTGGATCTGGAATCAAAATAATTTCCGTTGATGCTTCTGCTGTACAACCATTGGCATCCGTCGCAGTCACTGAATATGTTCCAGGATCCATGACCAGTATGCTTGAACTTGTTGATCCTTGAGACCAAATGTAGGAGCTAAAGTTTCCTACAGCTTCCAACTCGGTTGTTTCTCCAACACAAATATTCGGACCACCTGAAACACTCAAGTCATCCACCACATTTTCTATCACTGTTATGGAAGTTTCGCCGGAACAACCATTTATATCAGTGACCGTTACTCCATAAGTACCCGGTCCTGTTACTGTGTATGAATCAACAGTTCCAGGTCCGTTACCCCAATCGTATATTTCATAAGTGCCTGAAAGTGTGAGTACAAATTCTTCATACTCTCCAGGACAAATATCCGTTTCTCCATTTAAAGTTGGAGCTAATTCTTCGAGTTCACTGATGGTAACAGACGCCTCATTGGTACATCCATCTTCGTCAGTGACGGTAACAGAATATGTTCCACCTGCATCACCTTCAATGGTATTGGTGGTTGCACCTGTACTCCAGCTATATGAAGCAAATCCCTCAGTAGCTGTTAATGTTGTTGAAAATCCAATACAAAAGGTTAAATTTCCATCAATATTCACCACAGGAGCTTCATCTTCGATAACATTTGCGCTTGTTTCAGAAGTACATCCATTTTCATCTGTAACGGTAACCGCGTATGTGCCAGGAGCATTCACTGTTATAATGTTGGTTCCTGACTGACCACTACTCCATACATAATTTGAAAATCCTGCTGTCGCTTCTAGCATTACTTCATCAACACCACCTGGGCAAATCAAAAGATCTCCATCAATATTTACAATAGGATCTGGGATCAATGCAACCTCCGTTGAAGCTTCTCCAGAACAACCATTATCGTCTACTACAGTTACTGAATAAAATCCAGGCTCTGATACTGTAATTGATTCGTTTATATTTCCATTACTCCATTCATAACTTGCATAAGTACCTGCTGACAATGTGATATCAGAATTAGAACAAATGTCCATTGGCCCATCAATTGTTGGCACTGGGTTCATTGTAACTTCAATATCAATAGTGGCAGTACCTGAACAACCATCAGCATCCGTTACAGTTACAGAATAAGTTTGCGCTTGATCTACAGTAATGCTTTCAGTTGATTCGCCGTTTGGTGCCCATTCAACAATTGCATATCCGCTTCCGACGGTGATCTCACCTGTCGAACCTTCACAAATACTAAAGTCACCGCTGATCTGAGGCATTAGGCTTTCTGCTTCAGTAACTGTTAGGCTTGCCGAA
Source organism: Saprospiraceae bacterium (assembly GCA_020629535.1). Classification (GTDB taxonomy): domain Bacteria; phylum Bacteroidota; class Bacteroidia; order Chitinophagales; family Saprospiraceae; genus JAHDBF01. Next base: position 30,357 of record JAHDDD010000005.1, on the reverse strand, counting down.
TCAGTACAACCATTTTGGTCTGTAACGGTAACCTCATATGTGCCAGCATTGGTAACATTAATTTCATTTGTAGTTTCACCATTTGGAGCCCAAATGTAAGAAGCGAAACCAGCAGGAACGCTTAGCGTGGCTGAGCCTCCAATACAAAAAGTATTTGATCCTGCTATGTCAACTTCTGGTAGAGTGGCAGCATTAATAGTAAAACTTGTGCTTGTGATACAACCTTCAATATCTGTCACCGTCACTTCATATGTACCTTCAGCACTTACTGTAAATGTATTATTTGGACCAGGGCCATTACCCCAATCATATGTATCATATCCTGGTGTAGCTACAAGTATTGCATCTCCTTGTCCTACACAAATCAAATCCGGTCCTGTCAATTCTGGCGCAGCTGATTCAACAACAGTCACAGGAACCGGTACAATGTTAGATTCACAACCATTAACAGAACAGCTAACATAAAAGACTGCATCTGCGGTCAATGGTTCAGAAACAAAGTCATTGCCCACATACAGAACATCGTTGCCTCCAGCATCTCCATACCAAGTTGCTAGCCCTGCACAATCAGTTAATGATAGATTTGCAGAACCTCCAAAACAAGCGATATTATCACTTGGTGGACTTGGGTCTGGAGTAGGATTGTAAACCCCTGCACATGGAACACATTCTGTCGTCTGATCACATCCATCTACTTCATAAACATCACCTGTTGTACATGGATCGCCGTCATCACAAGGAAGAACAATATTGTCAACCACTCCTGAACATGAAGCAATGAGGGTACCCGAGCAAGGAACGCATATAGATCCGTCACATGCTATTTCCTGAGTATCATTTTCAGTACAAGGATCGTTGTCATCACATGTTTCAACAGTAGTTTCTCCACTACAATCTGAAGGAACTCCTGCGCATGGGATACATTCATTTCCCGCACAATCTAATTTTTCCATATCATTGATTGTACAAGGGTCACCATCATCACAACTTGTAAAAACAGGTTCTGCGATGACATATTCTTGTGTGAATGTAATCGGTCCATTTCCGCATTGATCTGTGAAGGACCATGTTCTTGTGATGCTACCTCCATTACAAAGATCAACGTTCCCGCTGTCCGTAAATGCAACCACACCACTACCATCACAGGTATCTTCCCACTCCAAGTCTTGTCCGTCAGGTATATCTGTTGTACAATTTACGTTCACCACTGCAGGTGGAGTATTCACAAAAGAAGGCATTTCATCATCGACAATGGTCAATGTCTGAACATATTGAATACTCGTACCGCAAGCTGACATAAACTGATACGTTCTTGTCAATTGTGCGCCACAGGCATCGAGCGAGCCCGACTCTACTGCAGGAACAGTACCTGTAAACAAACAATCAGGGTTTGACTCATTGTTGGTATACGTTATGTCTACTGCAGGAGGCACCGCATCACTACAATTTAACGAGATATCAGCTGGTGGATCCATCCAAACCAAATCATTGATTGGCTCGATGGTAATATTTTGAGTGTGTGAACCTGAAAGTCCACATTCATCTGTATATTCCCAAGTTCTTGTGATAACTCCTCCGGTACATGCGTCCAAATTTCCTCCAGATTCTGATCCTTGCACTGTGCCTGTTCCATCACAATCATCTTCCCAATCCAAATCCGATATTGGTAAAAGATCACTGGAACAAGTCAAGGTAATGTCTGCTGGGCCGTTTGGAAATGTAGGGGGATTGGCATTTAGTGTGTAAGTAAAAGTTTCGTTTATGCTCGCTGTTGCATCGCATGCATCTGAAATGGAATATGTTCTTGTAATTAAGTATTGGCATCCTGACACCAATACTCCAGGATGATCATCAGAAACCATCAAGTCCGAAGGATCGACCATTGAACAATCATCAGAAATATTGGTAACGGAAAGTTCGAATGGTAATTCTGGTGCAGCATTGACACAGCCAAAATCAAAAACTGGCGGATCTTCTGTGAATCCTCCAATTTCCAGTGTTGGCGGTAAATTATCTGCTGATATTGTGATGGTCTGAACAACATCCAAATATTGATCACCACAAAAACAAATGCTGTGAGTTCTTGTAAATACTTTGTCTGTACAAATTTGGTCTGGAGATGCACTATCCACATATGAATATACTATGTCATCACAACCATTGCTTCCAACCAAGTCGTCTATAGCCACTGTTCCTCCCAGGCCAATGAAATCATCAATCGTCTGAGGAGATGGTACATTTTCAAAACACAAATAATCCTGATCAGGTATGGAAAAGTCATTTAGAGTACAACAAGGGATAGAACAAATAGTAACATCAATGTCACCTGTTCCCTGCTTGCACAATATTACATCAATTGTTCCGACGCCATCATCAAAAATATCAAATCCAATTCCTGCTGCTCCTCCACCAATATCTTCAGTTCCACATGCCCCACTCGAGGCATCTACAACATACCAATTTGTTGAGTTATCAGCAGGTACGGCCAATACGTTCATGCACGAAGCACCTGTTGTATTTGTTATTACTGTTAATTTCTTACATCTCAATGAATTCGAATTCCCTGCAGCACAACAGTAGCCATCATTGTTATCTACTGTGACGGTGGTTGTTTCACATGCGGTTTGGTAAGAACAATCGACGCAACCTGCACCTAAATTGACTTCACCAAAGACCAAGTGATCACATTGTGAATAGGAAGTGTTTGAGAAAAGAATCACAAATAGCACAAATCCACCAAATTTAAAGAAGTAGTTGGCATTAAGATCCATTAGTAGGTATTCTTATTAGTTAAAAGATGGGGTGTAAAAGAAGGACTACTAAGGGGTTGAGATCAGGGTGGTGAAAAATCTCATCTCATCAAAGAGCGGGTTAGCTATTTATCACTACTTAAAGTGAATTCAAAAGTAGTGCCTTTGTATAACTCATGTTGTTCATTCGTTTCAATTTGTAGTGCATTAGACACAATAAAAAAAGTCTGGATAGAACACCAGACTTTTAGACTTTATAATATTAAAATATATGTCTTATCAAATTGTAAAGTAAAAGACGAACAGTCGTAGACTATCTGTAATGAAAATTACTTTTTGTTTCATCCCAAATTGAAAATGTAAATTCGCCATCCATATAAAATAGAATTTTCAACCATCATCTCTTCTCTTTGTATCTCCATTTTTAATTTGAATGTTGTTTTAGTGTATGCGGATTTACATTTAATACTCCGATGATTCAAAGGAGCATCAGCATTGATATACAGAAATCATTCGAGCATCATATAATAAAAAAGCCCGGCTCCAAGGCCAGGCTTTATTTTTCGCTATTAGGAGTAGTAGTTTTTTAAGCTACACCTAAGTCTTCTCTGATCTTATTCAATGCAGAACCCGATCTTACCCAGTCAATCTGAGCTTCATTATATGTATGGTTCACTTCGAAAGTATCTTCTGTGCCATCTGCATGTTGAAGATGAATCATCAAAGTCCCTCCAGGCTCCATATTTCCAAACCCATAAATGGTTACTTCATCATCTTGTCTTACGAGATCATAATCTGATGGATTCACAAAAGTCAACGCTAACATCCCTTGCTTCTTAAGGTTTGTTTCATGAATTCTTGCGAATGATTTTACGATTACAGCGTTGACTCCTAAGAATCTTGGCTCCATCGCTGCATGCTCTCTAGATGATCCTTCTCCATAATTCTCTTCTCCGAAAACGACAGTTCCTATACCATTGTCTCTGTACATTCTTGCTGAATCTGGAACAGGCATATAGTCACCGCTAACATAATTGATCACGCTATTCATTTCATCATTGAAATAATTTACGGCACCGATGAAACAATTGTTTGATATATTTTGGAGATGCCCTCTGAATTTCAACCATGGACCTGCCATCGAAATGTGGTCCGTAGTGCATTTCCCTTTTGCTTTAATCAACACTCTTTGGCCATGCAAATTCTTTGGTTCGATTGGCACAAAGGGCTTAAGTAATTGTAATCTTTCTGAACTCGGACTTACCTTTACTTCTACTCCGCTTCCATCTTCGACAGGAGGATTAAATCCTGGATCTTCTACATCAAATCCATTTGGTGGCAATTCATATCCTGTTGGTTCTGAAAGTTTGATTTCCTTCCCATCATCTGTTTTCAATGTATCAGTCAATGGATTAAATCCTAATTGCCCCGACAATGCGACAGCAGTAACTATTTCTGGAGAAGCCACGAACGCATGCGTGTTAGGGTTACCATCTGCTCTCTTCGAAAAGTTTCTATTAAATGAGTGGAGGATACTGTTTTTTTCTTTCTTATCTGCACCTGCTCTATCCCATTGACCGATACAAGGACCGCAGGCGTTAGCAAATACGAGTGCACCCATATCTTGTAATGTCTTGATCACACCATCACGCTCCAATGTATATCTCACTTGCTCTGATCCAGGAGTGATTGTCAATTGTGACTTTGGTTTCAAACCAGCATCAACAGCTTGTTTGGCAATGGATGCTGCTCGTGTAATATCTTCATAAGAAGAATTTGTACAAGAACCAATCAAACAATATTCAAGATCTGTAGGCCATTCATTTTTCTTAGCAGCTTCTGCCATTTCAGATATTGGTGTTGCCAAATCAGGTGTAAATGGTCCATTGATATGCGGTTCTAATGTATCTAGATTGATCTCGATCAATTGATCAAAATACTTTTCCGGATTATTATAACATTCTGCATCTCCTGTCAAATGCTCTTTATTGGCATCAGCCATATCAGCTATCTCTGCTCTACCTGTTGCTCTCAGATATCTGCTCATTGACTCATCATAGGCAAAGAGAGAAGTAGTAGCACCGATCTCAGCACCCATATTGCAGATGGTTCCTTTACCGGTACAAGATAGATTAGATGCTCCTTCGCCGAAATATTCTACAATGGCACCTGTTCCACCTTTTGCTGTTAATATATCTGCAACTTTTAGAATTACATCTTTTGAAGCAGTCCAGCCACTCATCTTTCCCGTTAACTTCACTCCTATCAGCTTTGGCATTTTAAGCTCCCAGCCCATACCAACCATGACATCTACTGCATCAGCTCCCCCAACACCTATGGCGACCATTCCAAGTCCTCCCGCATTGGGCGTATGCGAATCTGTTCCAATCATCATTCCACCAGGGAAAGCATAATTCTCTAAAACAACTTGGTGAATAATTCCTGCTCCTGGTTTCCAGAATCCAAGGCCATATTTGTTTGAAACTGAATCTAGGAAATCGTAAACTTCAGAATTAATATCCAGAGCTCCTTTCAAATCCTGATCAGATCCTACCTTCGCTTGAATCAAGTGATCGCAGTGTACCGTTGATGGAACTGCCACTTTTGATTTTCCAGCCATCATAAACTGCAACAATGCCATTTGGGCAGTTGCATCCTGCATCGCTACCCTATCCGGACTAAAAAAGACATAGTCTTTCCCACGATTATAGCTTTGCAATGCTGAATCTTCATGAAGATGTGAGTAAAGTATTTTTTCCGCCAAGGTCAAAGGCCTGTTCAATTTAGATTTGGCATCACTGACTCTTTTGGCAAGACTGGAATAATGATTTTTGATTAAATCAATGTCAAACGGCATGATAGTAAAATTTTAAGCTGTAAAAATACATTTTCAAATAAGAAAAAATCTACTAAATCAATGTTTGTTATTTGAAAATGTTCCTGTAGGAATTGAAATCTAGTGAGTTAAATAGAGAATCACAGCAAAAGTCAGGAAACAAGTGAAGATGTACGTCAGTAAGACCACAACTTATCACCCGGAGTATAATCAATACAACCTTGATATGCTCCAGGAATTGGATCGTATCTCAAAGTCATTGCCCCTACTTCTGAGGTGAAATAGCCTACAATTGTATCTTCTTTCAAATCCTTCATAAATTTGTTAGATGATGAAAAAAGATTTTTCAATACATTGGTTCTTTGTTCATCGTCTAAAGAAAGATATTCTTCCTTTCCGAATTCCTTCGCGGCTGTATTCAATTGGTTTAAGCCTTCAAAGTACTTTGCTCTGCCTTCTTCGTCATTGAAAAACTTCAGACGATCATGAATGTATGAAACCACATTGGCGTCTTTTGCGCCTGGTGTATCAGTTGCAGGCAATATCCGCTCTGTTACATCGACTATGATGTTGTACATTTTATCATCAAACAAATCAAGGTCAGCAGGTTTTTTTGCAAGATCGGCTTTACAACCTGATAAGACAGCAGTCAAGGTTCCTCCCGCCAAGGTGTATCCCAACATGGCACCTGATACTTTCAATACATCTCTTCTTTCCATAATCTTAGAGGTTTTGCTTTTTAAGTTCAGAAACGGCATAATCAGCAGCACGGGCTGTCAAGGCCATATACGTGAGCGATGGATTCTGACATGCGGCTGAAGTCATGCAAGCTCCATCTGTAACAAAAACATTTTTCACTGCGTGGATTTGGTTCCACTTATTCAAAACTGAGGTCTTTGGATCACGCCCCATTCTGGCAGTACCCATTTCATGGATTCCATTTCCAAAGTTGTATTCTCTTTCATATGGCTCAATGTCTTTTAGACCGGCGGCTTCGCAGATTTCTACCGCAGCTTTGACCATATCTTTTCGCATATTCATTTCATTCTCTCCTAATTTACAATCGAATACGACCTGTGGCATTCCCCATTTGTCTTTTTTACTTTCGTCCAGATACATTTTGTTATCATGATCTGGCAATATTTCACCAAAAGCATTGACCCCAAATGACCAATCTCCTGGCTCGATGATGGTTTTTTTGAGATCAGCTCCAAACAAATCTTCTTTAACATTCCGTCTCCAGTTCTGTCTACTTGCACCACCTTGATATCCATATCCTCTAATGAAATCTTGTTGCTTTGTTTTGGCGTTTAAGTTTCTAAATCTTGGAATATAAATTCCGTTGGGCCTTCTGCCTTTATGATACTTATCGTGAAACCCATCATACTTGCCAGAGGCGCCAAGTTGGAAATGATGATCCATCATATTGTGTCCTAGCTCTCCGCTGTCATTACCCATTCCATCAGGAAACCTTTCTGACTTTGAATTCAACAATATGGCGGTCGTACCAACAGTTGAAGCATTGCAGAAAATGATCTTGGCAAAAAATTCTTTCTCTTCTCCTGTGTTGGCATCCTTTGCTTGTACTCCTTTTGCTTTTTGAGTTTTTTCATCAAAAATGATAGAATGTACGATGGCATCCGTCACGATCGATAGGTTGCCACTCTGCTCAGCCGCTGGAATGGTCGATGCTAGTGAAGAAAAATAAGCGCCGTACGGACATCCGCGCATACACCGATTACGGTACTGACATGTTCCTCTGCCATGAATTGCTTCAGTCAAGTGAGCTGTTCTTCCTATCGTCAACATCCTGTGCTCGAAATTTTCAGCCATCTTATCACGTACATGCTCTTCAAGGCAGCTCAACTCCATGGGTGGAAGGAATTGTCCGTCTGGCAATTGTGAAAGTCCTTCTTTACGTCCGCTGATTCCTGCAAATTTTTCTACGTGGTCGTACCAAGCTTCCAGATCTTTATATCTGATGGGCCAATCTACAGCTATACCTTCTTTGGCATTTGCTTCAAAATCCATTTCACTCCAACGGTATGATTGTCTGCCCCATAAGATCGATCTTCCTCCTACATGATATCCTCTTATCCAATTGAAAGGGTTTACTTCTTGATAAGGTTGTTCAGTATCCTTTACCCACCAATGTTTATAATATTCGTTGATTGTATATCCGGTCCTCTTCTGTTTGAGATAATCTTTCATCTCCTCATCGTTCAGCTTCCCTCTGTTGGGCACATCCCAAGCTTCAAGATTGGCAGTTGGATATTCGCCGTGTTTTACCATTCTTCCTCTTTCAAGAACCAGGGTTTTCAAGCCTTTTTCGCTTAATTCTTTGGCAGCCCATCCTCCGCTGATTCCTGATCCAATCACGATCGCATCGTATGTAACTTCATCTTTTCCTTTATTGTTGAAATACATCTATGGTTTATCTTTTTGTTGTTATATAGTACAGATTTCGATTGCCTTTTTTAATGAGACAAATGGATTATCATGGGTAGGAATAAATTCCTGACCGATGTATCCATCATAGCCTGTTTCTGCGATAGCTTTCATAATGAAAGGATAAAATAATTCTTGCGTATCGTTTATTTCGTTTCTTCCTGGCACGCCACCGGTATGGTAGTGTCCAATATATTCTGAATAATTTTGAATGGTTCTGACCACATCACCTTCCATGATTTGCATGTGGTAAATGTCATAAAGCAATTTAAAATTATTTTCTCCGATCTTATCTACCAATGCTACTCCCCACTCGGTATGGTCGCACATGTAGTCTTTGTGATCAACTTTGCTATTGAGCAATTCCATCACAATTCTAATATTGTGTTTCTGGGCGAGCTTCAGAACAGGAGCCAAACCAATAGCACAATTTTCCAATCCTTCTTCGTCAGACATTCCATTGCGGTTTCCCGAAAAACATATTAGAGTATCGAGACCTGCATCAGCTACTTCTGGAATCAATTTTTCAAAGTCAGCTTGTAGTCTTTCATGATTTTCAGGATCATTAAATCCTTTTGGTATACCCAATTTACTTCCATTCACTACAGCACAATGGATATCATGTTTCAATACTTCCAAATATTCATTTCTGTCAAGGAGCTCAATGCTGCTGATCTCATATTCTTTACATATGGCAATGAGGGTATGGATGTCATATTTCGAATAACACCATCTACAAATCGAATGCTTGTATTTTGCCAGATGATTAGAAGCAGGTTCTAGTGAATTTTGACCAATAAGTCCTGCCATGGGGGCAGCGGTCAAACCTAGTTTTATAGCATGTCTCCTATCCATTGTTGAGATTTGTCTAAAGATAATTCCCTCAAAACAATTTACAGAAGAAGTGATGTAAAAAAAATAGCCACCGGTGGATACGGTGGCTACTTTAAGTTTAATCCCATGAACGTTAGCTATTGCTAACTGGCTGAATTTGTTCAGCCAATAGAAAACCAACTATATAATAACAAAACTCAATCTTGCTTTTTAAAAGTTGTTAAAGGAAAGCTGCCTTTTGCAACTCACCTTTAACAATTGTAATCCCATGAACATATCCAAAAACCGAATCTTTTTCCGGTGTTTGATTTTCACAATTCAAAGATGGTAAGGTTTTGATAGAATATCAAAGACAAAAAAGAGATATTATAATATATATTTTTTTATAATATGAGTGCAATCAACTGATTATCAGTTGAATGGATTTGACGCATACGGATTTGAATAGAAAGAAGTATCCGTCAAAGTGTGTAAAAACAGCTCTAAATCATCCAATTGTTCTTCAGAAAGTCCTAAAGGATACACCAAAGGATTCCCATTTGGGGATGGATGACCTCCACTATTATAGTGATTTAACACTTCTCGAAGGGTCTGAAACCTCCCATCATGCATATACGGAGCAGTCAATGCAATATTTCTCAAACTTGGTGCACGGAATCTACCATTGTCAAAAGGCACTCCCGTAACAGCTCCGCGACCCAAATCTGCAAAGTCTTCAAGGGTTTCAGCAGGTGTTAGTCTGTTGTTCAGATATTCGCCACTTGTCATCAATGGAGCACTATGACAATGTAGACATTCAGCGTCAGGAGTTTCAAAACCAAAGGTTTCTACATCAAAGTACATATTGAAACCATTGAGTTCCTCATCAGTAAATGCGGTTTGATTTCTCAACACCTTATCAAACTTAGAATTACCCGAGACAAGTATTCTCTCAAATTGAGCTATAGCCTTAGCAGCCAATTCTTTGGTGATTTCACTTGTACTTGTAATTCCAAAAGCTTCTCTGAAAAGTCTCTGATATAATTCACTTTCTTGTAAATCATTAATCACTTCAGGCCAGGTATGGTGCAATTCGATAGGATCTTCTACTGGCAATAATGCCTGCTCTTCTAACGTCATGACTCTACCATCCCAAAAAAGTCCAGTAGTAAAGAATCCTGAATTTATCAACGACATGGAGCTTCGCTCACCTGCAACATTATCAATACCTACACTGACTGCATTTGCATCTGTAAACGCCAATTCTGGAAAATGACAAGATGCACAACTCATCGTATTATCTGCCGAAAGAATTGGATCAAAAAATAAATGTTGGCCTAATGTTATTCCTTCATTCGTCAAAGGATTATCTGCTGGAATTTCCATCTTAGGAAATTCTGGAAAAGCAGGCACTTCATAGTCAGTGGGATTGTAGCTAATATGTGTCAAGGAAACACCCATATCCTCACCCGGTGGATCTTCACAACCAGGCAACACAATCAAACCAGCAAATAGTATGAGCACCCAATATTTCATTATTGAAAAGTCATTGCATTTAGATAATTATCTGCAATCATTTGAATCGGCCCAATATCACTAGGATCGTGATTTGTAGGATTGCTTTGAATATCAAACAGGCTGCCATCTTGATTCTCAAGAAGACTTTTATGATCCATGCTTATCGTAACAGAAGATGTCTCATCCGCACCCAAAGAGATGTTTGTATCGATGGTAAATGTTCTCAATAATTCATCTTTTCCTGTATGGAAAAACCATGATGCATCAAAATTTCCAGGTGTCTCCTCAAATGTTCCTTGGAGTTTTGCGAAAATGTAACTATCCCAAGCATCCCAATAGTAGCCAGCTTTGCTCAATGGATTATTGGAAGAAAAATCTGCTGGTTTCATCACATTTTCTTCTGGCTGAACTCCTATAGAAAATTGCAATTGGTTATAATCTGCAGGATCCAATTCATCATAACTGACGGTAAAGCCTTCTAAAGCTTTCTCAGCATTGATATTAAAGGAAGAAAAATCTACAAACTCCACTTCTGACAAAGGAAGTTCGCTATCTCCATTGATGAGTTTGACATCAGTAATATAAAAGTCTGACTGGGTAATTCGGATTTTGTAATCATCCTTATAATCCAAATCATCGAACATGACTAATGGCTCGCCATCGTATGTAGCTTTGAACACCAATTCGAATGTGGATTTATCTTCTTTACAGCCAGGAAGCAATATAATTGCGGCTAGAAATGTAATTATCAGTCTTCCCATTTTTCTTTAAGTTAACTCAAAAATACTTCTATTTAACCTCAATTGCAGAAGGAATGTTTTGAAGAATTTGATCTACCGCGTCGTTTTCGTTAACTAAGGCCTGAAAATCAACATCTCTTAACAATACATCAAACGACACAGTCAATGGCAATATCAAATTTGTCGCTTTTCCGATAAATGTATCAACACCCACATCCAACAAATCAAAAGCAGGTACTTCTGCAAAATTCAAGTCCAAATTTTTCTTTTCAGAGGAATCAATTTCAATATTGACTCCACAGTAGAAATACCCGGTCTGATCAAACCAAGTTGAATCCGAGAATGTCTGAACAAGATCATATTCAGTATTTGGGTTGTTCGGATTATTGATCTCATCTGGCCACCCAAAGTTGAGTTCAAACCCGGTCAATGTATCTTCAAGAATAAATTCTCCAACTGTAGCTGAACCTGATCGATATTCAAAAAATACCAAATCATCAACGACTGGCCTGTCCGGAAATTCATTTATAATTCCGTATTCCCTTTCTTTCCCAATGATTTTGAATTGAGAAAGAACCAGGTAAAATGAATTGAGTTTGTAATAACTGTCTAGATTGTTTTTGTAGTACAATGAAGAATCCATTGTTTCCTCTTCTACAACGTATGAGATCAGTAGTTGAAGGCTCGGATAATTGCAACAATCTTCCTCGCATTCCCTATCTGCAAGTATTGAATAATTAGTAGCAAACGGATCAATACAACCTTCTGTTGGTTGTTCACACCCATTGACAATTAGAAAGATCAGAATGCTAAGAAGGATTGGCCAAAGACTTCTCATATTCTTTCACCAATTTCTTTACGATTTGTTTTACTTGAGCAGAAAATTCTTTGTCAAGTATCCAGTTGTAATATTGTTTGTCTTCGTATAATGTTTTCGCAACTGGTTGCCCTACATATTTCCCAAAATTGAATACGACCGTACCGTTACCATCATATTTCATTCGTTGGGTAGCATCAACCATATTTGAATTTCTGGTAAATGAAGATAATGTTGGTATATCGTTTGTGATCGGCTCTTTGGTAACAAAGCCATCACCATCGACATGATCAACTCCATTGTATTTTATCAATTGTCCCTTTAACACATCCAATGTTGCTCTAACATCAGCCATTGCATCATGTGCACCAACCAACTCCTTATCACAATATAATTTATATGCGGCCTTCAATGTACGAGGCTCCATCATATAAAATATTTTCTGAACATCCAATGTGTGTCTTTTATTCACATCAAATTCCAGTCCCATTCTTGCGAATTCTTCCATCAACATGGGAATATCAAATCTGTCAGAATTGTATCCAGCCAAATCTGCTTCTCCTATAAAATCAAAAAGTTTCTGGCCCACCTGTTGGAAGGTAGGTTTGTTTCTTAGCATTTCTGGAGTAATGCCATGCACATCTATGGCTTCTTGCGAAATTGGGATTCCAGGATTGATCATCATCTCCAGCTCTTCAGGTTCATCTTTACCCGGCACCAATTTAATCAATGCAATTTGGACAATCCGGTCTCTGAGAACATTGAGGCCGGTAGCTTCAATATCGAAAAAGACGATTGGTTTATTGATATTTAAATTCATAAAGTTTTATAAGATTCCATCTTTTTTTGCAGTCTCTGTTGCTCCATGCAATTGGACCGGTTTTTTATTTTTTCTCATTCGAATATTCAAAAACTCAACCAGCAAAGAAAACGCAATAGCAAAGTATAAATATCCTTTAGGTATTGCACTTAATTCACTTCCTCCAATACTAACATGGCCTAGATGCGCTCCTTCCAAGATTAGCATGAAACCGATTAATATCAAAAATGACAACCCAAGCATTTGAATGGTTGGATGTTTGTTTACAAATTTTCCAACTGGCACAGCAAACAGCATCATGATAGCCACAGAAATTACCACTGCAATAATCATGATAATCAATGCTCCTTCAAGTCCATTTGTCATTCCAACAGCAGTCAATATCGAATCGAAAGAGAAAACTATATTGATCAATGTTATTTGAAAAATGGCTTGAGACAATGTGAGTTTTTTACCTCCTTGGGCTTCTTCTTCATCGCCTTCAAGTTTATGGTGGATTTCGGTTACACTTTTATAGAGTAGAAAAATTCCTCCAGCAAAAAGTATCAATGCCTGACCGGATATTGCTCCATGGATTCCAAGAAAATCAAATTTAAAAAATGGATCTTCTAAAGCAATCAACCATGTAATTCCGAACAATAATGCGATACGCATGGCCATTGCGAGAACCAACCCAACATTTGTCGCTCTCTTCTGCTCACTTTCCGGTAAACGATTGGCGGTAATTGAAATGAAGATGATGTTATCCACACCAAGCACTATTTCCAAAAACGTTAGCGTCAAAAGGCTCAACCATACCTCTGATGAGGCAAAATCGGGCATCATAAACAATGAAATCATTGGTTATTAATTTTTTGTAAAAGTAGAAATTTGTAAGAGAAATCCGGTCCAAGACGGAAGCTCATTTGCTTCTAGGTAGCAAACTTCATTCTGTAGTCAGCATCGACTTTACCCGCTTTGATTTTCTCTAATTTTTTCTTGATCAGCTTACGTTTCAATGGCTTCAATTTCTCTGTAAAGAGAATGCCTTCAATATGATCATATTCATGCTGGATGACCCTGGCATTTATACCTTCATACTCCTCAATATGCTCTTCCCAATTTTCATCCAGATACTTGATCTTTATTTTTTTATTTCGCTCAACATCACCTCTGATATGAGGTATACTTAAGCAGCCTTCCTCATAATTCCAAATGTCGCCTTCTTCTTCAAGCATTTGAGCATTGATAAATACTTTTTTGAAGCCACTCTTTTCTTCCTTCTCTTCATCTTCCATTTGCAATGTATCGATAATGAAGATTCGAATACCTAATCCAATTTGTGGTGCAGCAAGTCCCACACCGCTTGCATTGTACATGGTATCCCACATATTCTTAATCAAATCTTCTAGTTTCGGATATTCTTTATCGATCTCTTCAGCTTTCTTTTTTAGAACTTTCTGACCGAATGCAAAAACTGGCAATATCATCTATGGAATATGGTTTAAATATCTTTGTAGAATAATAACTGCGCTCACCAGATCAATTTTTGACTTATCTCTTCGCGCTTTCTTTTTCACCCCCGAAATTAATATAATCTCACTTGCCTCTTTCGAGGAATATGCTTCTTCCTGATAATCAATGACTATATCAGGGAATTGTTCTGAAATTTTCTCTGCAAATTTATAAATCTCTGGCACGAGATAGGTAGGATTCCCATCTTGATGGGTCGGAAGACCAAAAACCAACTTTTCAACCTCCTCTTCATTGAAATATTCGACCAAAAAGTCAAATAATTCTTTCGTTTCAATCGCCTTCAATGGATGAACGGCAATTTGCAAAATATCTGTTGCGGAAACTCCCGAACGAATTTTGCCATAATCAATTCCTACTATTCTTGGCATACGCAAAGTTTAACTATATTTCGCGAAAATAAAAAGACCCCCTCTAATCTTTATTAGAGAGGGGTCCCATCCCAAAAACAGTAAAATCTTATTTATCTTAGAACTACCATCTTCTTGGTAGCCGTATTCATCTCTGTTTCCAACGTGTAGTAAAGTATCCCTGCAGTTTGTAGTTTATCACTTGACAATCTAATCGTGTTGAGACCTTTAACGAAAGAGCCATTTTCTGCATGGATTACCTTACCATTCACGTCTGTAATTACTAATCTTCCAGGAGCATCTCCCGATAGAGTAAATGCAATCTCTGTCACACCTGTGAATGGGTTTGGATTGTTTTGATACAATTCAAAGTCATAGGTAATTTCGTTGCCTTGTGCACCATTCAGTGCGATCACCGGCGTGAGGATATTGTAGTTCTCTGTATATAATTCTGCCTGTACTAAGTCAGAGTTAATTTGCATTTGTTGTATTGGATTCTTTTCTTTTGTTACATCAGCATTGATTGTGAACATTACTTGGCCAGCTTTCACTGAAACCAATTCGCTCTTGTTGTAACTGAAAGTCAGGTATCCATTTTCAATGTATGAGAATCCAATGTTTGATTCATCGATCATCAATGCACCTGGTAAGATGTCTTTGACGCTGATTGAATTATCAACTTGCAGTGTGAACTGGAATCCATAAAAATCCATATCTCTTTCTGCAATGAACTCTACTTTCTTGTTCGTGCCCTTTGTAAAATCGCTTCCATTGATTAAGAATGAAATGTTGTTGTCTGATCTTTCTTCAGTTGTCACTGAATGTGCATTTGCAACAACTGAGTTATTAACATCACCAATCTTCACAGCGACAAAATCAATAATCATATTCGCATCCAACTCGGCAATATCATATACCTGTGGATAATCTTCACTCAATGGATTTGTTGTATTGAGGAAGTCGTATCCACCGTCAACAAACTTCCATGATTCATTATTCTTAAACTCAGTTTGAACACCTAGGATCAACTTTCTTAGCTCAATCAAGTCAATGGCAGAAATCAAACCATCGTTACTTACATCAGCAGCAATGTACTTGTAAGGACTTCCAAGTGATTCAATCTCAAGAATATGCTTTTGAATTATGATCAAATCAAGAGTCGAAACACCATTCAATGGATCAGTATTCTTGCTAGGATCTATCGTATACTGACCACCGGTAATCATCGGAGGGAACGCATACAATCCAGTGTCGTCTGTCATATCTGGTCCCAATTCAGAACCTACCAATGAAACAGATACCTCCTGAACGTTTTCTTCAAATTCGGTTGTAACTCTACCTTCAATATTCACTTGAACTTCTTCTTCAGTTTCTTCCTCTTCTTCTCCACCTGCATTTCCAGTTCCACCATTTGGACAAACCATATTGTTATCCTGAACATCTACGAATGTTTCGCAGTAGGACTGAATAATTGTGTCTGGTAATACTATTGATGCGTAGATGTTTACGATCTGCTCTCCAAGAGTAGTACAATCAAAAATCATGTTCTTATCCTCTGGGTCTGCACTAAATGACAACCATACTTCATAGCCACATGGGTGGAAACTTCCTGCATCAAAATCTGACGCCCAGAGCTCTACCATTCCCCAATCTTCCAGACCATCATTGTCTGTATCCATTGGCATGAGGTCTACTGCCAAACCGTTGATACAGTATGGTGTTGGTGCCTTACAGTTTATTATTGTAAATTCTTGAGTACATGAAGTTACATTTCCACACTGGTCTTCAAAGCTCCATATAATACAGTGAGTCCCAACTGGATATTCTCCTGAAGCATCAGCAAGATTCCCATCTCCAGACTCCCAAATATCATAGTCTACATATCCATAAGAATGACCATAGTGATTGTTATACTGACCATCACAGAACAAGTCAATGTGATAGCTCCATTTCATATTTGCGTGTTCAGTGCAATCGTCTGTTGCACTAAGCGTCAGAGTTACAGCACCGCCTTCGCAATCTGGATCATATGTACAAACATGGATTGGATCAGGGCAAGAAAGTGTTGGTCCAAACAAGTTGTTAATCTTAATTACTTGTGTATGATGCCAGTAGAAAAAGTTTCCATTTGCGTCTGTTTGACACCAGTCAATCACAGTCCACTTTCTAAGTATTTTAAAGCAACCTTGATCTGGCTGACTGTTGAACACGAATAACTGATCTTCCCAATTTGAACCAACCAGGTCACATTGGTCCCCAAGAAATTCTGGATAGCCAATAATATCAGGATGATATTGGTTTACATCGAAACAACCATCATTTACAGTTGTATCAACTGGGTAGACGATTTGATCTTCTGTAAAAGGATCATAGTTCACAAATGTGATTATTTGTTCACAAGTACCTACTCTTCCACCATCATCTGTTGCTGTGAATATTCTTTTCAGTTCACCAATGTTACATTGGTTTCTATTGTCTTCGTAATCTTGTGTAGGAACGAAGTTGCAATTGTCATGATAGTCAGCAGCTCCAAAATGATAATCAAGATTGTTCAAGTCGACCACTTCGTCACATGATACTGTATGATCCGGAGGACATGTTACCACAGGTGGTAATTTATCTTGTACTTCAGCAGTTACCATACAATCGTTGTAGTTTCCATAAACATCCACCACTCTGAAGATCACAGTTTGATCCACGCCTATGTCTTCACAACAAAAAATTGTGTAGGCAGAGAAAGTACAGGGATCATCTACTCTCATGATGTAATTGTATTTCTCTGTTGCCAATGGTGTACCCATTGATCCATCAGGGAATACAGTTACCCAATCTCCGTTCTTGTACATGATGTATGGCTCATCCACATCATAGTGGAAGACATGATCTGATAGCCAATCTAAAAGACCATTTGCACCATCATCATCTGTATCACAATAAGCTACGTGTCCACCCATGGCTTCCGCCATATCATCAGCCAACCAATAACCCAAAGGATACTTTGAAATGTAATAGTGACTTGCTCCAAATTCACCAAGATGATGCATATCATTATAGTGTGGATACTGACAGTCACAATTGGATGGATCCATTCTTCTTACCAACATCTTCTTCAATTGGCAATCATCATAAGATCCATCATCAAAAGTTTCGGCAAATACATGGGCTGTACCATCGTTGGTCAAACCCACAACCGTAAATTCGTCACATATAGCAGCAGGAGGCGTATCGTCAACTACGTTGACTAACACTTCACAAGTTGTTTGATTGTAGCACTCATCATATACAGTTACCGTTACATAGTTTTCACCCATCGGCAGTTGTATATAATCATTTGGGTCATAGTTGTTGACATGACCACCTGGGAAAGTAAGGTCCACATACAATACATCACTGCAATTATCAGTCATGTATGGTAATGGAAATTTTATTTCGGCTCCACAAGTAACTGTACCGTAGTATGAGTCGTGTGGATTTGTCGTAACATTTGTAGTTACAGTAATGTAATCTTCACAAATAACTTCAGGTGCTTCATCATCAACTATTTCAAATACTTGAATGCAATTGAATTCAAATTCCTGTCCACACCACCATTCTCTGATGGTCCATGTTCTCATTATCTTTCTTATACAACCTACTTGAGGGAGTACAATGTCTTCATGAAATACACCAATGTTACAATAGAAGTCTGGAGTTGGGTACAAAGGAACATCGTTCACAGTTGGTACTCCAAATTCTTCAATATCAGGATAACCATCTCCGTCATCATCCCAACCATCAGGATCAGCATCTAGGACACCATCTCCATCAGTATCTGTATCATATATAATACCTATTTGACCATCATTCCATGAACCGTTACAATTCAATGGATTCCCGTCAAGAACAGTGTATTGATAAGGACATTCAACTTGACTAAAGTCAAATCTTTCTAATCTGTATATTATTTCACACTCTTCACCAACGTTACCCTTAGCATCGATGGCTGTGTATGTTCTTATTACTTCTTTAATATAGTCAGGATCACACTGAAGTGGATTCACTTCCTCTGATAGTAGAATGATCTCTATTGGTTGGCTGCAATCCTCATAAAGAGGGCCATCATATACTGAGAAATCACTACAAGAATAAGGAATTGCTACATCTGGATTATTACAAATATTAGATGTAGGATTTATGATAGGAGGTAATTTATCTTCCATCCAAACTTCACCCCAACAACTATTACCCGCAACTTGGTTACCAAATTCATCTAAAAAGTATGATTGTACTTTAACGTAAAGTAGCTTGTCACAATAGTCGGAAGGAACTGGGTTAGGTACTGGATTATTATATTGGTCCATTACGATAACCTCATAACTGCTAGCATCTGGGCAAGATGTAGCCTGATCATTCAGAATCATTTCAGGCGTGATCAGTGCCTCACAATTACCATCTAGTGATACTTGAGTGCTACCGTTACATGCCAGAGAGCATGGCGCCTGTGCTTGTATACCAATCTGAAAAAGGAAAACGAAAACCAGGATGCAATACCCCAATCTCGACAACCTACCGTTGGTTGTGTAGTTTACATTCAACATGAGATCCAAATTTTCTTCTTACTGCATAGGGATGTACATACTTCTATGTGCAATCACTATAAAAGAAATGATTAAAAGTTTACTTCGGTAGGTCTATTATAATCTATCTATGGTAGGTTGATAGAACAAATATAGAATTATTCTAATATGTAATACTACCCTATTTAGGGTATTTTATATAAAGATTTATTTTAATGTATAAAATGAACTAGAATAGCATAAGTATCTTGGATTCATATGATAGTTTAATATCCTATGACCATTGGTACGGGGCCTTGTTCCCAAAGTAAGAAAGTAAAAATCTACTTACACTTTGCATATTTGTTTAGACATATATAGTTATGTAATTACAAACAGATGGTCTTATAGAGATTGGAACAAAACTAGACCCCTAATTAAAGTCTCTCCGATAAATGATCATGATGTCGACTGATTTAGTTTAAACTGAGCTTAATCCTTAAAGCTATTTCATATCCATGCTTTATTCTCCATCTTCGAGTAAAAAACTATGAGGACCGATCATACTTTTAGAATTAAGGACTGACTCTATACTATTTAAATAAGTAATAGAATGACCTACTAATATGATCTTGCACAGTTGCATGACGACTTATTAAATACCTGTGTAAGTCAAACAAGGGTGTAATGCTTTGCCATCTTTCTTTTCTAAGATTTGTTTTTCTGTTCTCCAAGCATATCAAGTTCTTGAGAATGCGTTCTTGAGAATGCAACCTCCACTACTATGTATATATACCTTTAACTATGATCCTCATATCTAACAATATTCTCTAATACTAAAATCACCATTACTCTTGTACAGCAACGCTTTAAGAAACCTAATCCAAATTGTTCGTCCACTCTTTATAGGAAGCTTGGAACGAGGACCACAGCCCAACCAAGCATAAGAAAACGATAACGGAGATTATTCAGATGAGTAACTATTCAGTTGGCTCCAAAAAATTTTCACTTTTCGCCGCCACTTCTTGTATTAACTTTCAAGCTCTGTCAACTTGAGCCTGTATCTCTATTCAAAAGGTCTAGCTAAATTTCAGAATTCATTGAGTACGTAAATAAAAAAAGCCCCCCTCCAAAACTGGAGAGAGGCCATCCCAAAAACCGATTTTACTTTCGGCCCTGGACTAATCCAGGATAATCATCTTCTTAGTAGCTGTGAAATCGCCACTATCTAATTGATAGTAAAGAACACCGCTAGTATTCATATCCTTCTTAGATAACTCAATCTCATTGTATCCTTGATTATACTCACCTCTAACAGTAGTAATAACCTTACCGGTTACATCGTATACTGTCAAAGTAGCTTGTCCGTCGACAGGTAGAGTGAATCCAACAATCGTTCTTTGATTGAACGGATTCGGCTCATTCTGCATCAATGCAAATTCTGCATTTGTAGTTTGACCTGCAAGAGTCACGTCAATTACATTAAGCTCTTCGCCTTGGTAAGCTTCAGCAGCTGTAATGCTAGAATTGATTGCAACAGCATTGTCAAGATTTGCATCATTCGCGTTGAATGTCAGTGTGAATAGAACTTCACTTGTAGTTACAGGCGCTTCAGAAGCCCAGCTTGTCGTTAATTTACCATTAACTAAACCGAAGTTATCTGAAGATACATTCAATGCACCTGCTTCAACATTTGTAAGCTCTAATCCTCCAAGCTCCATTGTAAACTGAAGACCAGAAATCTCATTGAAGTTGTCTGCAGTAACTTCCATAGTAACTGTACCTCCTGCGTTAGCAACTGGTGCAGCGTTAATGATAAGTTCGTTAGCAGATCTTTCCGCAATAGTACTTCCAACCAATTCAGCGCTATCGTTAACGTCTCCAATCTTAACACCGACGAAATTCTCTTCCATCATGTCTTCAACTAGATCTTCTACAACGATAACTTCTTTAAATGGCCATGGATTTTCAATATTAAGTGTCGCCTCAGCATCTACGAATCTCCAGCTATCATTTAGTGGCAATTCAGTGTAGATACCTAGGATCAACTTTCTCAATTCAATCAAATCAATTGCACTGATTCCTTGATCATTGTTTGCATCTGCAGCAATCATCTTATAAGGAGAATCCAATTGACTGATATTCAAAATATGCTTCTGAATCAATACTAAGTCAAGTGTTGAAACACCATTCAAGTAATCATCATTTTTCTCACCAGAGATAGTATAATCCATGTACTCGATATTTCCATCAAACACATAGTGACCATCTGCTGTCATTTGGTGATTGTCAATTTCATATACTGGCTCAGTAACATTTACATCAACGTTATCTACCATTCTACCAGTTTCAGTGTAGATATCTCCTGCAATTCTTGAAGCTCCGTCAATTGTGTCACCACCGCAAGCATTCTGGTTGTCAACCAATTTCAGGTTAACCATACAGAAGTCAACATTGTTGCACTCATCCCAAACATAAACTCTTACAGGGTAAAGACCATCTTCAGCTGCTGCCAAGTGGCTGCAATCGAATGTCTTCCCTTGACATCTTGTTTCAGGATCGTAGTTTGGAGTAGATTCAGGAGTTTCGAATCCTTCATCTGGTCCATTAAATGTATATCTCAACCAGCTATCTGGTGTACAGTTATCAAATGCTCCAGCATCGAAGTCACAAGCCCAAAGCTCTACTTCACCATTCTCCATCAATGCAGTGCTCAAGTTAATACAGTAAGGTGTAGGTGCTTTCTTATCTTCAACAGTGAAGTAAGACTCATGTTGTACAACATTACCACAACCATCTGTTACTCTCCAGATAACTCTGTGCTTATACTTACTAGCAGCGATTGGATCAGGAATTGAAAGTGCAATCTCTTCTCCAGACTCTGTCTTAGGTAGATCGAATGGGCAGTTAGGTGAAATATCAGGTATGAATGAACTAAATGTGTAATCAATTGTCCAGTCACCCCAAACGTCAACCTCTACTTGCCATCCTAGCCACTTAGAAGCACAATCACTTAGTGTATCGTAAGCTGTTGCTTTCAATCTGTAATCTTCACCAGTTGAGATACCTCCACCAGTTGGATTAGTAGGATCAGTTACTCTGATTTCGTGAATCAATTGCTCACAGTTCAACTGTAGGTTCGCACTTGGTGAACAAACTTGTTTAACTGATTCGTTTGAAACAGGAACGCACAATTCAGGTACTTCAATTTCTGGTGCGTACTCATCGATGAATTTGATCACCTGAGTATGAGTATATAGACCATCAGCAATACCGTCATCTTCAGCTTCTGGATCGAACTTACCGTAGTAACCTGGCTCTGTTCCTGTTGAAGGAATCAAATCCCAGATATCAACGCTATAATCTCTTCCAACTGAACAATCATCAATACATCCGTCACCATCAGTATCTTGACACGTATTTACATCTACATAGTACAATCCACCTAGATCATCGAAGTAGTATCTTCTGTCTAGTGCAGATGAAACAGCAGGATTGATATAGTATGAATCAGTCATACCATTACCATTATCGTCAGCATCGTATAGGTTGTTAACACAGTCACCATCCCAATCAACACCTTCGTTACCTACACCATTCCAATCAGCATCATTTGGATTATAAATACACCAGTTGATAACTGACCAGTGGTTCAATACTTTGTAACAAGCACCTTCTTCAAAGTAGAAAGTATCTGAATCTAGACTGTAACCAATTAGGTCACATGGACTGTTAACCCATGAAGGCTCACCAGTGTCAGTGTCTCTACACTCGATTGGTCCAGTAGTTCCTGGGTTTCTTCCACACCATGGATCTTGAACTTGAGCTTCACCAGTGTAATCTCTTGGCCAGATGATACCAGCGTTAAGGTCACATGGATCCCAAGTACTGAAGTAATCAATTGTAATTTTCTGAGTACAGCAGTAAGTAGCACTTCCTTCCACACACCAAGTTCTGAGAACATAACCTGCTCCACAAACATCGATGTTAGATTCATCAGTGTACT
Source organism: Saprospiraceae bacterium (assembly GCA_020629535.1). Lineage (GTDB taxonomy): Bacteria > Bacteroidota > Bacteroidia > Chitinophagales > Saprospiraceae > JAHDBF01. The sequence goes on along the minus strand of JAHDDD010000005.1, from coordinate 7,212 downwards.
CAACACCAATACCTGAACATGAAGCTGAAGCTGAAGCTGATCCAGTTACACTTAGGTCAGTGTAGTCTTGATCACATTTCAATGTTACGTCAGCAGGACAAACCAATGCTGGTCCTAACTTATCCTCAACTCTTACATTAGCCCAAGTATCACTGTAGTTATCCAACTCACCAAAATCTTGGAAGTCACCGTCACCGTTCAAATCAACCCAGTCACCGTAGATTCCAGTCATGTTTCCATCATCCCAGACTCTCAAGATAACTGTAACTGTACCGTAAGCTGTTCCGCTTGCGTCAACAGTGTCGATATCTTCACAACAGAACTTAACAAACTCACCACCATCTGTATCATATCTACTATCTGCCTGACCTCCATCAACGATGCTTACATCGTCATGCTGAATTTCATTATCAGAAGGGATATTAGGTGATCTATCATTATCAAAAGTAATGTTGTTGTTATAGTAGCAAACGTGCGTACCATAGTAAAGGTCTCCATCGATTTCTTCAGAGATTCCGTCACCTGTTAGAGGTACAAGAACTTCTTCTATTTCGTCACAATCGTCATCTGCATCGAAAGGTCTCAATGGGTTAGTACTACCACTTGAAACTTGTCCTAGGTTACCACAAGCAGCAGCTCCTAAGGTTCTTCTAATTTCCAAGTGTACTGGTCCGCAGTCTCCATCATGTGAACCGTTGTCCACACTCTGAGTATACATTTTAGCAACTCCTTGTTCTTGACCTGGAGTGCTTGTCAAACTTATTACGATATTCTCTTTAGCAATAGCAACAGGAGGCGTGTTGTCAAGAACAGTTACGTACATGTCGTATTCACCGACATTACCGCAGCAATCCTCTGCAACATATTTGAAAACGTGTGGAGCGTCAAACATCGTCTTAGGTGCACCAATCACTTCGTACTCATATCCGCCACAAAGTGTACTTGGTATTTGATTGACAGTTACTCCAGGAGGACCTACAACACTGTAAGTCAAGTCACCATAACAATTGTCATGGAGATGTTCTGGACATGGTAGTCTGAAGTTAGCAGTACATGTCCAAGGATTTACACTTACTGTAAGATCTGGTGCACTAATTTCAGGTGCTTCATTATCTGTAGCTTTAATAACCTGAACATAAGGAGTTGTGCTTCCATCACACCAGTCAAGGATTGTCCATGTTCTGATAATCTTATTGTTACCAGGACAATCAACACCACAAGCAGGGATAAGAACGTCATCGTATGAACCAAATAGGTTACAAACGTTTCCGTCTACCAAACATTCGATGTCATCAACATAGCAATCTGGGAAACCAGGAATTGGAACCTGTACAATATAGAAAGGTCCAAATCCAGCCTCGATAGCCATAGTAATTACGTCAGGTCTGTTTGCTGCTACGTAAGCTTCAACTGCTGCTTTGATACAAGCATCATCACCAGGAAGGCAAGGACAGTTAAGTCCAGCTTCTGGATCAGGGTAACAAGCTACACCAGCTACAAATGCATCAAATCCAGCACGGAAAGCACCCATTGCAGCTGCTTTTTGTGCTTCAAATGCTGCCTTCAAATCTTCAGGTGTTGGCTCACCGCCACAACCAGGAAGTTCTACTAAATCCGTTGGCAATACCAAATCGCCTACTGTTATTGCTTCAAATACAAATTCTTGTGTACAAGTAACTGGATTGTTATTGTGTACACTATTTGGATCTGTTAATGTCCAATTTCTGTAAAGTATTCTTTCACCACAATTCTCTCCATCTACCCATACTTCTGTCATTGCCAATTCTCCAGCACCACAGTTATCAATTACAGTTGGTGTTGGAAGAACATCAATTACTCCCCAGTTATTCTCATCTAAACATGAGAACAAGCACTCTTCAGGAGTAAATCCTTCTAGTAGATTCGCTCCACAAGATTTATCATCTGAAGTAACTTCTACAGTGTAAGTTCCAGTAGTACCTGGAGCCCAACTTGAAACGTACAAGTAATAAACTGTTCCTGTTGTTGCTGTAAGATTTACAACTGGATCAAAACTTGTAGGTCCGTCACCATCCCATGCAACCAAGTTTTCACAAACGTCATTAGGATTGATTGGTGCAGAATAAATAAATGCTTCACCATCACCCCATGAAGAAGTAACTGCTACAGTATAGTCAGCATCACATTGTACTGTGAATGCATACTCATCGTAGAATGCATCTCCTGGGTTTGCAAAGAAACTGTTTGAAGGAGGTATTCCACATCCACCTATATCAGCGTGGAAATTAATTGCTGGATCATCAGCTGAAAGTTCACCTGCTAATTCAGTAAACTCAGTTGTACCTCCTACTGGACAATCGCATTGGATTGAAGGAGGGAATTTATCTTCAATTGTGAAGTAACCCCAACAAAGGTTTTGGTTTCCATCACAATCTTGTACTTCATATATGTGTTGACCTGCTGGCAAGCCAAGAGGAAGTCCATTTACATTTTCTACACCTTCGAGGTCAAGTCTATCGTCTCCACCGAATGGTCTGATGTAAACGCAATATGTATCATAACAATCGTAAGGTCCACCTTCCAAGAAGATGTCAGCTCCGATTAGTACTTCACAATTTTCATCTACTGAAATGTTCACATCATCATTACAAGCCAAAGCAGTAGCTGTAGGACCTGTATATCCGAAAACGTCGATTTCTACTGGGCAAGAAACAATTGTATTCATACCATCAGCCAAGCAGAATTCTACTGCAACAGTCTGATCTTCACCAATTGGAAGAATAGTCTGATAGTTGAACAAACCTTCAGGAACTGTGAAACTTGGCGTGTAAACGAAATTGTTTACAACTGCTGTCAAAGCACCCGCTCCAAAAGTAGAACCATTGTTAAAGTAATCTGACCAAACAACAACAGCAACAACATCTCCAGCAGCACCAGAAACACATGTTGTAGTCGCACCAGGACCTCCTGGGTTGTCTGAATCAGCAAGTAGCGTCGTAAGTGCACCTAGGTTACCAGTACTTACAACTGTTGAAGACCAATCTGTTCCAATAGAAGTACTGAAGTTATCCAAAGAACCTGGATCAGTAACTTCCCAATCGAAACAAATTTCACCGTCTCCTGGAAGTGTAACTTGAACTGCATGTCCACAGAACAAGCAAGAGTTAGCACCACCACCACCGAAATCAGCAGGGTCAGAAGCTTGAAGTGTAACAGTACCAGTGGCAACATCTACTGAATCATTGTTGTCTGGGCAGTTTGCAGGATCTGCACCTGCTGCCAAGAACAATGAACATGCAAGATCTTCACCAAGTCCACCTTCAGCTTGTCCTTTAACATCGCAAAGTCCAACTACTGTAACAGGTACAGTTACTTGAACATCACACTCTCCAGCTTGTAGGAAGTACTGGTCAACAAAAGAACCAGAACCTGTAACTGGACAGATTAAACCACAAGGTTGTGGACAATCAGGAGTTAGACTGAAAATATTGGTGTATACACCTTGAGTCTCAGTACCGAAAGATCCCTCAGAAATATTTAAGATTTCATTTCCCGCAGGATCAGTAATAATAATACCCACTTCTGTTGGGAAACCTCCACCAGTGAAGAAGAAATCATATGTCTCACCATCGTTCAAGACAATGTCACATGAACTACTTTCACCACCTAAATGTGCAAGATTACAAGCAGGAGCCCCAGTAGTCGCATTGACTATTTGAAGTTCTGCACCATTCCAGTTATCACCGAACATGTCGGTTTTGGTAACCGTGTAAGTACAAGTTAAAGGAGCGGCGACACCTCCATCAGGTGCAACATATCCTGTCAACAAGTCTTGCTCGGTACCGGCATTTGAGTCGTAGTTACCCATATTGTCGGCGAATATTGTACCGCCAAGGCAATCTACTATGATCAAATCATTTTCACCGTCAAAAGAATCATCAGTGTAGGTGAAGTCTATGACATCACCAGCATTAACTGTGATTGATTTTCCAGCTGGGCCAAACGCGAATCCACCTGTTAAGGTTTGCCCAGGAGCAACCCCACCCCAAGTGAGTGTAGCTACACCATTAACATATACAGTGACCTCACCACCGTTCCATCCGTCTCCGAATGAATCAGTCGCGATCATTGAAATGGTGCAGGTTTGAGCAGACATGCCGAGAGACACGAACAGTCCGCCAAATATTGCTAATAAATTACGTAATATCTTATTCATATTTACTGTGTTTGGGCTCATTAATTAATTAGATAAAAGATCCGTAACCTCCTGCTTAATAGCATTCAGCTGGGTTGCAGAATTGGGATTTCTATCTAGCATTCTTGCGTGAGCTTCATCAATAGCAGTAGATACTGCGTATTGCGAATCAATACCTGGAAGGTATTTGAACACTTTGGAATAGTAGGCTCTTTTGATTGTTTCATCTGCCTGAGTGGCAGTTGATACAGAAACAACCCCGGTTTGCCCTAGCTCATTGGTAGCTTTAACTTTCGTTGTACCAACACTTTCAAGATTTCCTGCCTTCATCGTTTTGATTTCGGCCTTCAATTTTGTACGTGCGTCGTCAACGTTAGTAAAACTCTGAGCTGATCCCATAGAAGAGAATACAAAAACACAAAGAACAACCAGACAAGCTTTGGTTAGCACATTCCCCGTGATTTGCGAAAAGGTCATTAATACACTTTTCATGAGATTGAGTTTTGATTTAATTAAGTTAACTAATAAATGCTTCTTAATCGGCTCTCAGCTATATACGCTCATACGTATCCATCTTTATGGATAGCACAAAGCTTAGTGAACCAAATTTGTATCTAATCTTAAGGAATAACCTGATACCCGAACGGGCTTACGAGTTTGTCCTTTTAAATTATACGCTTAGTTATTTCGTCTTGTGTCTACACTATTGCAGTCCACAGTTAGCACAAAGATACATTTTAGCCATCCCGATCATTTACCTAGATATGGGTAAATTACATATATCAAAGATCGCTATATGTAACCTTCGTCACACTAACAATTTAGAACTCAATTTTATAGCAAATTGATACAAAACAGTCTACACTGTTTCACATCAGGACCAAAAGTAATTAATTAATTCGGGAAAGTGTATTACAGATCAAAAAAATTATATATGTACCATAAATATTAACCTTTCAGCGTGCGAAGGCCATTATTTATGGTACATTATAATTTAATTTTTAGTGGATTTTATGTTCTCCATTTCCTCCACTTCAATGGCTTCGTCCATCATATCTTTCTTGTCAGTTCTTCCCAATTGAAGTTTAACAGAAATCTCATGTGAACCATTGTTATAAGACTGGAAATCGTGTCTTGATATATTATAGGTATAACTAAAATTAAGGCCATTGACTCTGGTTCCTAGGGCAAAACCAAGTCTTTCATCAGCTCCAACAGTATAGCTAATTCCTCCTAGTAATTTCTCATCAAGGAATTTCATTAATACTGAAATATCCAAGTGCAGTGGAACATATTGTAATTGTTTAACAAATATGGCAGGCTCTACAGTAAGGTCATAGCCTTCAACATCCCATATATAACCCGCATGAGCAATATAACTGAATTCGGTTTCAAAATTTCCTTCATCTCCATCCAGCTGAGAACTTGCTAATCCAGGGAGCACCAAACCATAGGTAATGCTATTCGCATATTCCCCATAAATTCCAAAAGAGACATCAAAAAATCTGACGCCATCAAGTCGACCAAGCAATGTTGGATCATCGCTATCAGTAAATGGGTCATTGAGTAGCCCACTTTCTACAGTGTGATCAATATATTCTCCAGAGACACCAAAACCAATTTTATTTGTATCAGTGTTTATTGTATAACTTAACGTCCCTTGACCCTTTGTGGTTTGCAATGCACCATTGTTATCAGAAACGAGCATGGCACCAAAGCCAAGTCGGTTACCAATTGGCCCATCATAACTTAATATGTAGCTCTTTGGAGCACCTGGAAAAGTAGACCACTTGTTTCTGTAATTTCCGATGATTTGGTGATATACATTTCCACCCACTGCTCCTGGGTTGATAATGACAGGATTGATAAAATGTTGAGTAGTAATGTATCTTTCATCAAAATATCTGGCCTGACCGTTAAGGTTGTTTAATAGAAAAAACAAACCGCAGACAATCAATATATATTTATAATTCTTCATGATCATTTTGTTAGGATAGAAATCTTAGTTGTCTCTGATTACTGTAACTACGCCTTTATAAATCCTGTTATCTCCATTGTCAAAATCAACGGACATTACCCAAAAGTATGCTCCTTCACCAACAATGGTTCCATCAGTATTGACGCCTGTCCAGCCACCTGTGTAGTTGGCCTCTTCATAAATCAACCTTCCCCATCTGTCGTAGATGGCCAATGCATTATCATTTTCTTCTGCGCAACTTATGAGAAGATTATCATTGCTGCCATCAGCATTGGGGGTAAGAACTGTTGACCCAATAAAACAGTTTATGGGTGGTGGGCTTGCACAATCTTCAACAGTGTATACAGCTTCAATGGTACATTGGGTAGCATCTGTTACAATAACCTGATAATTACCTGCAGGAAGATTTTCGGCAATTGAACTATTTCCCCCTTCAGGAATCCATTGATATGTTAAGCCACCGGCACCTCCAGCTGCATTGACAGCCAATTGTCCGTTTGACATTCCATCATCAGCACATTCTGAGTTATCTAAGTCTTGTGAAAGAACGAGTGGTTCAGCAGATGGTAATATGATATCAGCTTCTGTGTTTGTCAATCCTCCACCATCTGTTATAAAGATTTCATATTCTCCTGCACACAATCCAGTAATTGGAAATTCTGTCAGCATTGTGGTTGTTCCTTCTGCATCGGTCAATGCAATTGTATAAGGTGGAGTACCACCCACGGTTGCTTCAATCATCCCCTCACATGAGCCTGCACAAACTTCTGGAATGATTGCCATGATTGTGAAAGGTAAAATTTCAGGATCTACTTCATTTACAATTATACCATTTAAAGTAGCCATACATCCGTTACTATCTGTGACGGTAACGCTGTATTCGCCGGCAGGGACATCTATCAATTCCTCTGCTGTTGATCCATTCGACCAATTATAAGTAAATGGACCGACCCCATTTGTAATGTTAAGACTTACTGACCCTCCCATATCTTGGGAAGCATTTAGAACAGTTTCTTCTAACTGCATTAAAACTGAGCCAAGAATTTCAAATGATGTCTGA
>JAHDDD010000195.1 GCA_020629535.1 Saprospiraceae bacterium | reverse complement strand
ACCTTTGGGTGGTAAAGCTCAGTTTGGTGGTCAGCGGTTTGGAGAGATGGAAGTATGGGCTTTGGAAGCTTATGGGGCTTCGAATATTTTACGTGAGTTATTGACGTTGAAGTCAGATGATATCATTGGTAGAGCTAAGACGTATGAGGCAATTGTAAAAGGTGATAATCTTCCTCGACCTAATATTCCAGAATCATTCAATGTATTGGTTCATGAATTGAGAGGATTGGCTCTTGACGTTAAATTTGACTAACGATTGTTTTGAATAATTTTTTCTTATACATATTAAACTAGCACATGCCGTTTAAAAAGAAAATTGAAAATAGAAAGAACTCGGATTTTAATTCGATTACAATTAGCCTATGCTCACCAGACGATATTCTAGAAAGGTCGTATGGAGAGGTTTTAAAGCCAGAAACAATTAATTATCGTTCATATAAACCAGAAAGAGACGGTTTATTTTGTGAACGTATTTTTGGCCCTGTCAAAGATTTCGAATGTTACTGTGGAAAATACAAGAGAATTCGATACAAAGGGATTGTTTGTGATAGATGTGGGGTAGAAGTAACAGAGAAGAAAGTGAGAAGAGAAAGAATGGGGCACATCAAATTGGTTGTGCCAGTGGTTCATATTTGGTTTTTTAAATCATTGCCAAATAAGATTGGATACCTTCTTGGACTTTCGTCAAAGAAACTTGAAACAATTATTTACTACGAAAGATACGTTGTGATTCAGCCTGGTGCATTGGCTGAACATTATGAGGTTAAGGATCTTTTGACAGAAGAAGAATATTTTGAAGCCTTAGATAAGTTGGATGAAAACAATCATCTTTTAGATGATTCTGATCCAAACAAATTTATTGCTTTGATGGGAGCTGATGGTGTAAAAGGTTTGTTAGAAAGATTAGATCTTGATCAATTGAGTTTCGATTTAAGACATCAAGCAGCGAATGAAACTTCGCAGCAAAGAAAATCGGAAGCTTTAAAGCGATTAAGAGTTGTAGAAGCTTTTAGAGACGGACATACAAGACAGGAAAATAATCCGGAATGGGCGATTATTCAATATTTGCCTGTAATACCACCTGAATTAAGACCTTTGGTGCCGCTCGATGGTGGTCGATTTGCCTCTTCAGATCTAAATGATTTATATAGAAGAGTTATCATCAGAAATAACCGATTAAAAAGACTTTTGGAAATTAAAGCTCCTGAAGTAATTCTTAGAAATGAGAAGCGGATGCTTCAAGAGGCTGTTGATTCTTTATTTGATAACTCGAGAAAATCTAACGCTGTTAAAGCAGAGGGAGGAAGATCATTAAAATCTTTGAGTGATATCCTAAAAGGAAAACAAGGTAGATTTAGACAGAATCTTCTTGGAAAGAGGGTAGATTACTCTGGTAGATCTGTGATCGTTGTTGGACCTAATCTTAAACTTCACGAATGTGGTCTTCCGAAAGGAATGGCTTCAGAATTGTTTAAGCCTTTTGTGATTAGAAAATTGATCGAAAGAGGTATAGTTAAAACTGTAAAGTCTGCCAAGAAACTTGTTGATCGTAAGGATCCAGTTATTTGGGAGATTCTCGAAAATATACTTAAAGGACACCCGATTTTATTAAACAGGGCTCCTACGCTTCACCGTTTATCAATCCAAGCTTTCCAGCCTAAGTTGATTGAAGGAAAGGCAATACAATTACACCCATTGGTATGTGGAGCATTCAATGCCGATTTTGATGGAGATCAAATGGCAGTTCACGTACCCCTTAGCCATGGTGCTATCTTGGAAGCTCAATTATTGATGCTTGCATCTCATAATATGTTGAATCCACAAAATGGATCACCTATAACCTTACCTTCTCAGGATATGGTATTGGGCTTGTATTATTTGACTAAGCCGATTGAGTCGACGAAGGATGATCCAATTAAGGGCGAGGGCATGACTTATTACTCAGCTGAGGAAGCCGAGATTGCTTACAATGAAGGAAGAGTCGCATTACACGCTTCCGTGAAGGTGAGAACTTTGGTAGAAAACGAATTGGGAGATTTAGTGCCTGGTATCGTTGAAACCACCATGGGGAGAATACTTTTTAATAAAGCCTTACCAGAAGGTGTTCCTTATGTAAACGAATTATTAACAAAGAAAAATCTGAAGAAGATTATTTCTAATGTTATTGAGCGAACCAATTTTGCAATCTGTGCAGAATTTCTTGATGAGATTAAGAATTTAGGATTCTATTGGTCATTTAAAGGTGGTCTATCATTTAACCTTGGTGATCTAATTGATCCGACGATTAAAGAAAGAACTCTGCTCGAAGCTCAAAGTGAGGTTGATGAAGTTTGGGAGAACTATAACATGGGTCTCATCACTTCGAATGAAAGATATAATCAGGTTATTGATAAATGGACTTATGCGGATAATAAGATTACCGATACCCTGATGAAGGAACTAGCTGAGCATAAGAAAGGATTTAACTCTGTATACATGATGTTAGATTCAGGTGCTAGGGGTTCGAAACAACAAATTAAACAGCTTTGTGGATTGAGAGGGCTAATGGCCAAGCCAAGAAAATCTGGTGACACCGGTGGTGCGATTATTGAAAATCCAATTCTTTCGAATTTTGTGCAGGGATTATCAGTACTAGAGTATTTTATCTCTACGCACGGTGCGAGAAAAGGTCTGGCCGATACCGCATTGAAAACTGCAGATGCCGGTTATTTAACAAGAAGATTGGTAGATGTATCACAAGACGTGATCATTACAGAAGAGGATTGTGAAACGCTAAGGGGAATATCAGTAAGTGCCTTAAAAGAAAACGATAAGATAGTTCAAGACTTGTCTGAAAGAATCGAAGGAAGATACAGTTTGTACGAAGTTATGGACCCAGTCACAGACGAGGTGATTGTTGATGGTGCAGAATACATTTCGCCGGAAATAGCAAAGAAAATAGAAGCCGCTGGTGTTGAAAATGTACTAATAAGATCAGTATTGACTTGTGAAACTGCCAGTGGTGTTTGTAGAAAATGTTACGGAAAGAATTTGGCTACAGGAAGAATTGCTGAGACAGGTGATGTAGTTGGAATTATTGCGGCGCAAAGTATCGGTGAGCCAGGTACCCAGTTGACCTTGAGGACATTCCACGTAGGTGGTGTAGCATCAGTAAGTAAAACAGAATCTGAAATAAAATCAAAGTTTGAAGGTGTTTTAGAATTTGATAATATTAAAACCACTGTCTACGCAGAAGGAAGTAAGAAAACAAATATTGTTCTTTCTAGATCTGGAGAAATAAGAATTGTAAGTAAAGAAACTGGTAAGGTATTTACTACTCTTCATATTCCTTATGGAGCAAGTCTTATGGTTACAGACAAAGCGAAAGTAGCGAAGGATGATCTTATTTGTTCTTGGGATCCATTTAACTCTGAGATCATATCTGAGTTTTCTGGAGTTATCCAGTACGATGATATTGAAGAAGGTTTGACTTACAGAATTGAAAGAGATGATCAAACTGGATTTGCCGAAAAAGTAATCGTAGAAGCAAAGAAAAAGAAGAAAATTCCTACAATGAGAATTGTGTCGGCCAAAGGAAAAGAATTGAAGAGTTATAACTTACCGGTAGGTGCTTACATCTCAAAAGATGATGGAGATACTGTAAAGGCTGGAGAGCGAATAGCCAAGATTCCTAGAAAGCTTGGACAGATTCAAGATATTACAGGTGGTCTGCCTAGGGTAACCGAATTGTTTGAGGCAAGAAATCCATCTAATCCTGCAGTAGTTTCAGAAATTGACGGTATTGTCTCTTTTGGATCGATCAAAAGGGGTAATAGAGAGGTATTTGTCGAAGATGAGAAAACGGGTCAAAAGAGAAAGTATTTAATCAATCTTTCTAAACATATTTTGGTTCAGGAAGGCGACTTCGTACGAGCGGGTTCTCAACTTTCTGATGGAAAGATTTCTCCAGAAGATATCTTAAATATCAAAGGAACATTTGCTGTACAACAGTATATCGTTAACGGTATTCAAGAAGTTTATCGTTCTCAGGGAATCGGAATTAATGACAAGCATATTGAGACAATCGTTCGCCAGATGATGAAAAGGTTGTTGATTGAAGATGCTGGTGATACCACATTCTTGGAGAATGAAGCAGTTGAAAAACATGATTTCTTGAAAGAGAACGATTATATTTTCGATAAGAAAGTTGTTACTGAAGCTGGTGAGTCTTCTAATTTGAAAGCAGGTCAAATCGTTTCTATTAGACAACTAAGAGAAGAGAATTCTTTGTTGAAACGAAACGATAAGAAAGCTGTTGAATTTAGAGATGCCAAACCAGCCACTGCTAAACCGATCCTTCAAGGTATTACCAGAGCTTCGTTAGGAACTAAGAGTTGGATTTCTGCGGCATCGTTCCAGGAAACGACTAAAGTGTTAAGCACGGCTGCAATTACGGCGAAGAGAGATGATTTGAAAGGATTGAAAGAAAATGTAATTGTAGGTAAGAAAATCCCTGCAGGAACTGGATTAAAAGTTTACAACGATTTATTGGTTACTCCGAAAGCTGTACAAAATGTGTTTGTTGAGGAAGAAGAAGAGCAAGGAGAATTAGAAGATGCAGAATAATAAATCGTGATTAACGATATAGGAAGGGGAGACCAATATTGGTTTTCCCTTTTTTATTTTAATGAAGGTAGTTTCGATAAGTAACCTACTACATATTTTCCAATTATATCAAATTCAATATTCACTTCACTTCCTTCTTTCAAAGAACCGAAGTTAGTGTGCTCAAAGGTATATGGAATGATATTGACTTGAAACGAGTTATTTTCTGGATTACAAACCGTAAGACTGACACCGTTAATAGTTACTGAACCTTTATCCACGATTAGGTTCATTAATTCTTCATCAACTTCAAATTCAAACATCCAAGATCCATCTAGATAGGATGACTTACAACACCGGGCTATGCCATCAACGTGCCCCTGTACAATATGACCATCCATTCTTTTATTTGGAAGCATAGCACGCTCTAGGTTGATTTCATCACCAACTGCTAGCTTTCCAAGATTTGATTTGATGAGAGTTTCTTGTATCGCTGTAACCACATGAATGTCATCGTAATTAGAAATTACAGTCAAGCAAACACCGTTGTGAGCGATGCTTTGATCAATATATGTTTCTTTCGAGATTGCAGATCTGATGTGAAAATCAACATTAGTACCTTCTTCGATCTTTTTAACTAGATAACCTTTTTCTTCAATGATTCCTGTAAACATTAACGTCCTCTAAATAAATGAATGTAGCCTGATAAGCTATTACTGCTTTCAACGATTCCACCGTTAGAATGTTCAAAAATTCTGCAACTATAATAGTAACTCCCTTCAGCCAACTCCTGACTTTTGAGATTAGTGCCATCCCAGTTTAAAGAAGGGTTTGTAGTTTCAAATACCAAATTACCCCAACGGTTGTAAACCTTAAAATCGACACTTTCAACAAAAATATTTCTAATCGGAACAAATAGATCGTTGGCACCATCACCATTTGGCGTGAAAGTATTGGGTAGTTCATAAAGTGGACAATTTTCTATACAAATTATATTGCTCAGTTCGCTTTCATTTCCATTGAAGTCGGTTGCACTGATCCCATAGCAGCCTAAGATGTTGTCTTCTATTAAATGATCGTAGTTGGTATTATTGTCACCGCTTAGTTCGGCTATTTCATTGAAACTTATGCCTTCATCAGTCGAAAAATAAACTGTGTAAAATGCTACATCATCGGTATCCGGGCACTCTATGTTTGGGTTGTTCCAGAAAAGACTGTTTATCAATTGATCTGGAGAATTGATGTTTTCTATTTTATCGCATAAACTCTCAATAAGTAATCTTGGCGGACAAGGAGCTTGCAAGTCCACAGGGATCGCACAAGTTTCTTGAGATAAATTAATCAAAGGATCCGTAACATTTTCAAGACCATAAGTCCCGATGGCTCTAATGTAATAACAATACTCTTCGCCATTAATTAAATCAAAATCTGTATAGCTTACTTCATTCGTAATACCAATAGAATCAAATAATGCCGTATTTGGATCAAATCTATAAATCGTAAATTCGAAATTTTGCCAAGGAGTAAGATACTCCCAATTTATTTCAATTCTATTATCATTTGGAATTGCATTTATAAACACCGAAGAGGCACTTTGCGAACTTCCATATAAAGTTTGCGCTGATCCCGTGTAGAAATCAATTTCGTAAAAGTATTGCTGTTCTTGAGTATTGAGATTTGTATGAGTAAAAAATGTATCCACATTTTGATTGAAGAATTGAGAACTAAAGCTTGCGCCCACGATTTCATTCAATTGGCTCATATCTGAACCACCTTTTAATTGATACCTATACGGACCAGGAAACATTATTGTATCTAGATCTCCTGGTAAAGGTTTGGTCCATTCTATCTCTATTCGACCAATATTGGAGTCAGTTTCATCGACCGATACCTTGGTGATCAAGGGTAGATCTCTTTTTAGTTGTAAACAAACTTCATTACTTGCCAAACTTTCGACTCTATTAAATGGATTCCCAGAATTTGTGTTTAGGGCAAATTCGGCCAAAACTCGATAACAATAAGTGGTGCCATTGTCGATGTTATCATCAATGTAGAAGAAATTGGATCCATCATTTTCGCTCGTGTTGAATTCTATTTTAGTATAGCCTTTTCCCGCTAAACCAGGATCACAACTATCAATATTAAATGGGGTGCTTAGTAATTTTCTCCAAACTGAAAAGCCTTGAAAATAATCCCCTTCAGTATTTTGACAACTGTAGGGGAAATCCCACTCCAATCTTATACTGTCATCCACACTTTTCGCAATTAGATTTTCCGGCGGGGGACCAACAACTTTAATTCTCATTGTTTTTAATCTTGCCAATCCTGAGTCTCCAAAGAAATCATCAACGGCTCTAAACACGACCTGATAGTACTGTTCACTGATATGTTCACAACTGGTTTGCCAAGTAAACTTTGAAGAATAAGCAATGTCGGTATACACCGAATCCACACTAATTTGTGCAGGATTAATCTCTTGTTCGAATGGCCCCCCTGTAGCAAATAAGATTACTTTTTGACCAACATTGGGATCATCTATTTGGATGTCCAGGTCGATTAACTCTCCGGCGACCACACAAATTTCTGTCGGGCTTTCGATGGTAGGGGGCTGATTGTTACAGTCTCTTACGAAAATTTGCATATCTCGTATCATACTGCTTATTTCGATGCCATTTCTATATTCGGTGATCAAAATGGCAATATTGTATTCGCCTTGAATTTTTGGTGCATCCCAAACAAAATCACCTGTGATTGGATTTAGACTGATTTCATTGTCCAACCCTGGTGCTATTTGGTCTGGATAGCTATAGTCTGGTACAGGAGTGCCTTCAGATTGTAAAGGAACAATCAATTCATATGCTAAAGAGTCGCCATCTGCGTCGTAGGCACTAGGATTGTGATAAAAAGGCTGTCCAACACAAGCAAAGTCCAATGGAGCTTGAAGCAATACAGGTGAATTATTGATTCCTTGAAATTGACTATTTAAAAAAGTAAAACTGGTCTCTAAATAAAAGGGTACATCTACAGAATGGGGTGGATTTACATTAAGAATATTGTCGACTCTATTAGGATCCATAAAGAAAATGGTATATGTGTTAATTCCCGGATAAGTGTGTTCTTGAATGTAATAGTTGATTTTGACATCGTTGCCAATGTTTTCGCCTTCACCATTGGAGCGCAACACAAATTCACTAGAGCCATCTCCCCAAAATACCTCTAAACTATCTCGATCAGCAGAGGTGCTACTCGTTTTTGTATACGTGGTTATTGTCATCCTTATTGTCAATACATCGATTTGCTCGAAG
>JAHDDD010000194.1 GCA_020629535.1 Saprospiraceae bacterium | reverse complement strand
CACAAAACTTGGTTAACTCCTGCTTTGCATTGGGCATTATTTTGTGGATGTATTTTAGGCACAGGAATTTTAATGGGAGGTGCATGGGCCTATGTTGCTCTTTCATTTGGAGGATATTGGGCATGGGACCCTGTAGAGAATATGTCTTTGGTTCCTTGGTTAATCCTGATTGGAGGATTGCATACCAACATGATTGCAAAGTCAACGGGTTACTCCATCAAGACAACGTATCTGATGTATATGTTGTCATTCGTGTTGATACTTTACTCTACTTTTCTGACACGATCTGGAGTACTTGGAGAGACCTCAGTTCATGCCTTTACGGAAATGGGACTGGAATGGCAATTGGTTGGACTTGTTGCATTTTTTGCATTGATGTCTCTAGGGTTTTATTTTGCCCGAGCCAAACACATTCCTAATCCGAAAAAAGAAGAGGCGACATATTCAAGAGAATTTTGGATGTACATCGGAAGTATTGTTCTGCTCTTTTCGGGGGTCATTATCACGGCCTCAACGAGTCTTCCGGTCTACAATAAAATCGCCGAATATTTCAACCCTGCACATATTGGCCGGGTGATAGAAGATCCGATTCCTCATTATAATAAATATCAAATTTGGATTGCCTGTTTGATTAGCATATTGAGTAGTTCTGCCTTGTGGATGAGGTACAAAGGCTTTGGCTGGGAAGGTATGAAAAAGAAATTTGCTGTTGGCAATCTTGCGATCCTAGGAGTAGCAATTGTAATGAGTTACATCATTTCACATTTTGTCAATTTCATCGAGTGGAGATACTTTGTGCTGCATGTACTTTGTTTGTATGCGGTCTTGACGAACCTATATCTACTCTTACCTAAGAATTGGAAAAATGTAAAAGCCATTGGGTCGGCTGCATCGCATCTTGGCTTTGCCATGATGATTATGGGATCCATATTTAGCGGATTGAACGAACAGGTGATCACCACGAATCCATTTGCAATGACAGGATTGGTGGAAGATGATGACTTGGCAAAAGTCGTCACATTGATCAAAGGAGAGCCTTTATTTGCCAATAATTATTGGATCACTTATGAAAGCGATACGATTGTTGACCGTACAAGAACCTTTGACATAAGTTTCCGAGAGGTCAATGAAGAAGGCAAGACCATTGACCAATTCATGGTTTATCCGAATGTTTTGTTTTCCAATGATATGACGAAGATTGCTGCCCCCAATCCTTCAACAAAGCATTACTTCTTTAAAGATATTTTCACGAATGTTCCTGCTGTGCCACCATCCCAACAAGATGTGGAGCTGGCAAAACAAGAGGAAGATTCGTTGAATTATGAAAAATATGATTTGATGCCGGGTGACACATTCTTCTTAAGTCATGCCTATGGCGTTTTGGAAGAAATCACAACCGATCCCCAAAATGAACATTACCAAAAAGAATCAAACGAATTGGGTGTAGAAGTCGTTTGTACGTTGCACCCGATCAAAGGTGATACTTTATATACTTTGAATCCTGCTCTCGGACTGGACAAAAATCTGATTTTCAGCTATCCTGCAAGAGAAGATGACATAAAGGTCAAAATGAAATTGGATGACAAGTATTTCGAAAGTATTTATACTGCCGATGACCAACTCGACTACAAGCCGTATTCAATAAAAATGGGCGAGTCGTTCCAATTTAATGACTGGAAAATAACCATGAATGCTGTCGACACCCAACCGACGCATCCACATTACGTTAAAGAAGAGAACGATATTGTTTTGGGAGCAGACATCTCCATTGAAAATATCACGAGTGGAGAAAAGAAAAACATGAAGCCGCTTTATATCATTCGTGGTAACCGTCCATTGGTTGTCAAAGAATATTGGGAGAAAGAATCTCTTCATATTAGATTCAATAAAGTCGACCCTACCAGCCAAACCTTTCATTTTCTGGTTGCCAATGACAAGCGTGAACTTTATCCGGTTCCTTTGTTGATAGCTGAAGATGTACCTAGGTCAGATTGGATTTTACTTCAAGCGATCATTTTTCCTGGCATAAATTTCTTTTGGATTGGATCGCTCTTGATGGTTCTAGGATTTGTTTTTGCTCTTTCCGCAAGATTTAAATCCAAACTGTGAGAATCTCAATTATTGGTGCTGGCAATGTCGCACGAAATCTAGCAATACAATTGCAT
This sequence comes from Saprospiraceae bacterium, assembly GCA_020629535.1. Classification (GTDB taxonomy): domain Bacteria; phylum Bacteroidota; class Bacteroidia; order Chitinophagales; family Saprospiraceae; genus JAHDBF01. The sequence continues at coordinate 5,737 of JAHDDD010000194.1, read as the reverse complement.
CGCAAAGGCCATCAGATCATTCAGATCTGCAACCGTACCCATTCCAAAGCCAAACTAATTGCTAACAAAGTCAATGCAAAAGCCATTGCACAATTATCTGGATTGGATAGTAACGTTGATTTGTTGATCATCAGCATTGCAGATGACGCTATAAAGAAGGTAGTGGAAACAATTGCCAAAGATGACAAAAAGTTTAATTGCATTGCACATACATCAGGAAGTACATCATCTCAAATCTTAAAAAAACTGGGTCGTTCGTATGGCGTCTTCTACCCTCTTCAGACATTCAAAAAAATCATAAAAGCAGATTGGGAAACAATCCCTTTACTTTATACTGGGAGCAATAAAAAAAGTAAAAAGCTCCTGCAGACACTCGCCAATGATATTTCAAATCTGGTCGCAGAACAAAATGATGAACAGCGAAAAGCATTGCATCTATCTGCAGTGATTATGAACAATTTTATCAACCATCTTTTTTGTTTAAACAATGATTGGATAAGTAAAAACAAATCAGTATTCAAGTACTTGATTCCTCTTATTCAAAAGACCATTGATAATGCCTTGAGTAATAACCCTTGCAAATTACAAACTGGTCCTGCAAGAAGAGGAGATGTCAAAATCATTGATCGTCATCTCAAAGAACTTGAATCTTTTGAAGCCTTGCAAAACATTTATGCCACATTCAGCGAAAGCATTCAAAATAAATATAAATGAGAATCGTCGGAGAAATAAAGCATCCGAGAATGAAAATCACTATTTTCAGATGGAATGAAAAGCTATCCGTAAAATTTGAAAAAAACTCTTTGGAAAGCATTTTTAAATTTTCAACTGAAGAATGTTCCAACGTAGAAGATTTGAAATCAAAATTTAGCATTGAGGCCATTCAGCAGGTCGAACGAAATTTAGATTCGAATGTGGAGATAAAAAATCAATGCTTCCACCAAGAGGACAAACCAGAACAATTCGACGAAATCATTTGATATGCAATGGATCGGATATCTGTGCTTTCGCTTGGTAACATTTATTTTCCACCTTATTCCTTTTAAAGTACTGTATGCCTTATCAGATGTTTTGGCTTTATTCTTAAGAATTGGCGGATATAGAAAATCTGTGATTTGGAAAAATCTTACATATGCATTTCCAGAGAAAAGTGATGTCGAATTAAAGAAGCTATTACCTGGCATTTATAAAAATTTCACCGATATACTTCTTGAGTCTGTGAAAGGTATTTTGACTCCAGGAGATGTATTGGATAAAAGGCATCAGTTTATCCGAACTCCAGAATATGATGAAATTTTAAAGAATGGGAAATCCCAAATTGTGTTTGCCGCACATTACGCCAACTGGGAGTGGGCAACAGCAACTCTTGCCAAACAAAGCGGAATTTATGTCATAGGTTTTTATAAGCCGCTCAAGAATAAACTCATTGATCAGTTGATCATTGACACCAGAAGAAAAACAGGTACAGGATTAGTAAGCGTATACGGCGGAAGAGTCCAACTAGAGAAAGGACTGGAACAACAAACGAGTGTCATATATATTTGTGATCAACGTCCATCCAATCAACAGAAAGGTCATCTTGTCCACTTTTTTGGAAAAGAAGTTAAGGCACTTCAAGGTGCTGGAGAATTTGCGCATTCTAAGAATTTACCAACTTGGTTCTATAAAATTATAAGAACCGGACGTGGCAAATATGAAGTGCACCCTATTTTGCTCCACCTTAATCCTTCAGAATTGAGTTCTCCAAGAGAGTTAACTCAAATGTTTTATGATCATCTTGAAGCGCAGATAAAAGATCAACCTGAGCATTGGTTGTGGACCCATAAGCGATGGAAAGATGAGATTAAGTATTAAGATCATTTTTTCAAAAAATAATCAAGAGTACCACAGCAGCCAATCGTAATGGACCTCACTTTTATCCCAAGCATTGAATCGTATTATCCAATCCTTAAAACTATTTACACTTGTTGTATGGATAGCTCGGGCAAATTGCGACATTTGTGATCTATAAATTTTAAGTTATGCTCAATGCAATATCCCCAATTGACGGTAGGTACGAATCTAAAACACAAGAGCTGCAATTCTATTTTTCCGAATCAGCATTGATCAAGCGGAGAATATTGGTGGAGGTGAAATACTTCATTGAATTGAGCAAATTGGATATTGAAAATTTGCCTGTTGTATCCGATGATGTGCAAAAGAAATTACTAGATTGGGCATCAAATATTGAAGAAGATGAAGTCGTCAAGGTAAAAGAAATTGAAAAAACAACAAATCACGATGTCAAGGCTGTCGAGTACATTGTAAAAGAAAAACTAGAGCAGATTGGATTAGCCAAGTACAAAGAATGGGTGCACTTTGGTTTGACATCTCAAGATATCAACAACACGGCATTCCCAATGATGATCCATGATGCGATGGAATATGAGATTCTGCCTTTCATCCAAGACGTTTGCGAAGCAATTGAAGCTAAATCTGAAGAATACAAAGGTATTCCGATGTTGGCAAGAACCCATGGACAACCAGCAAGTCCGACTACACTGGGAAAAGAGTTCAGAGTGTTCTCAGAAAGAATATTGAAGCAAATTGAAGCCATTAGAGCTACTAAAATTGAAGCTAAATTTGGTGGAGCGACAGGTAATTTCAATGCGCATCTTGTTGCATTGAAAGACATCGATTGGAAGAAATTTGGAGACAGCTTCGTGAAGAATTTTGGTCTTAATCGTCAACAAACGACCACTCAGATTGCACAATATGATGACCTCGCTCAACTGTTTGACTGTATGTGCCGAACGAATGTTATTCTTATTGATTTCTGTCGTGATATCTGGACCTATATTTCAATGGACTATTTTAAACAAAAGATAGTCGCGGGAGAAATTGGTTCAAGTGCCATGCCCCATAAAGTGAACCCCATTGACTTTGAAAACGCAGAAGGAAATCTCGGCATGGCCAATGCTGTATTCAAATTTCTATCATCCAAATTGCCTATCAGTCGCTTACAAAGAGATCTTACCGATAGTACTGTATTGAGAAATGTTGGAGTACCATTTGCTCATACTTTGATTGCAATGAAATCGATCTTAAAAGGCATTTCAAAATTGGAATTGCACCAAGTTAAACTTAATGCAGACTTGAGCAACAATGTTCCGGTCCTTGCAGAAGCGGTCCAGACGATTTTAAGACGTGAGAATTACCCAAGTCCTTATGAGGCTTTGAAAGAATTGACCAGAAAGAATAAACGAATCGACCTGGATGATCTTCATGCATTTATCGATAGTTTGGACATATCTGATCAACTTAAAGCTGAATTGAAAATCTTGAAGCCTGAGAATTATATAGGCTACTTATAATCTCCGTTGACAATATTTGTATCTTTCATCAATGATATCCAATAATTGGCGATGAAAAAATTGAGGACTATTCTAAAGGTGATCACAAGCACCAAAGATGCCGTGACCAAAACGGTCGGAGGCTCTTTTAAATTCATTGATAAATTATTGGAAAAAGAGATGATCATTGGTACCATTGAGGAAATCAAAGATCAAACAGGTAAGGTCATCGAAAAATCTGGAGAACTCTACCAAAAAACCGTTGACAAAGTTGAAGAAATTAAAGATTCGAATAAAGAAGAAGAGTAGCTACAGGAACAGATCAAGGACAGTAACTAAGAATAAACGTTCATCTTATTAGGCCCTCCGCTCTTTCATAAGTACGATTTCCGGCAAGAGAGTTCGAATAGCCATACCTTCTAACCAAACTTTGGTTTTAAATATCAAGAACTTCTAAGAAGCCGGGGTATTAATTTCTCAACTTTTCAACCTCATTGACATCTGTCACCAATGGATCTCCTAACTGACGTACACCTGTCTTTGTTACAACAAAATCATCTTCAATTCTAATACCACCTGCATCTCTGTACTTATTTATTTCATTATAATTTAGGAAGGACAAATGCTTTTTCTCTGCTTCGAATTTATCAATGAGTTCAGGAATGACATACAATCCGGGTTCGATGGTCAATACGAATCCTTCTTTTAGCTTTCTACCAAGTCTCAGACTTCTTAAACCGAATTGTTTACTTTTCTTTATGGTGGAATCGTAGCCCACATTTTCTTCACCAAGATTCTCCATATCGTGGACATCTAACCCAAGCATATGCCCTAAACCGTGTTGAAAAAACAGGGCATGTGCTCCTGCCTTCACCGCAGCATTTACATCGCCTTTCATCCATCCCAAAGCTTTTAAACCCTTCGTGATCTCCTTTGCAGCAGCAAGATGCACTTGTTGGTAGTATACGCCGGGTTTGCTCATTTTTCTTGCAGTTGTGTATGCGTTGTGAACGATCTTATATAAATTCTTTTGAAGAGAACCATACTTTTTGTCTGCAGGAAAAGTTCTGGTCATATCACCGCAATAGCCACTACTCACTTCTACCCCACCATCAAACAAAATCATATCTCCTTTCTTAATCTTATTGTGGTGAGCATGATTATGTAATGTTTGACCATTGATCGTCAAGATTGGAGGAAACGAAAAATCGCCACCGTGCTCCATTGCAACCTTGCTCGCCAATCCAACCAACTCGTATTCATACATTCCTGGTTTGGCTTTTTGCATGACTGTCTTGTGCATCTTGGCAGATATTGTACAAGCCTGATCAAGTTGTTCTAGTTCTTCCTTACTTTTGATATTTCGCTGTGCAATGATTGAACTTACTAATTTGTCGGAAGGTTTTAATTCGACAAGGTGCAATAGTTCTTCCAGCATCAAGATATGCTCCGGTCTGTAAGGTGGTAAATAGTGCATATCATGATAAACGTCGAGGAATAACTGATGAAATGGCTTGACGTTTTCGATTCCGACTTTAGATGCCAACTCCTCAAGTGAGGGTTGGTTGCCCATCCAGATTATATCATCGATGCTTGGATTGTTTCCGTATAAAGTAGCCTCTCCACCATCACAATCAATGATCAATGCAAGTCCAGGCAAATTGATTCCTGCATAATAAAGAAAACTACTATCTTGCCGATATGGATACCAGTTATCCTTGTAATTCCTGCTTGACTCATTGTTACCCAACAAAAGAATTTTACCTCCTTTCACAGATTTCATGAGTTGTTGCCTTCTATCAACATATGTTTTTTGGGGAAAGAAAAAGTGCTGTGCCATTTAACATTATTTGTTATCAAAGGTAGATTCTTCAGCATGGATGAACAATTTATTTCAATAAAACTCTTCATTCAATTACAGATAGATTTTACATTTATTTAAAATAACGTCATGAAGCCCTTTAGAATCAAATTTACGATATGCCTGCTGGCGATTTTGTCTTGCTTACCGATGATGGCTCAAGGTGAACAATTGGAAGTAAGCATCTTTGAATTCCTTGGCATCAGTCCATCTCAATTGATTTATTTTGCGACTACCACCATACTAGTGGTACTCACATATATGATTGCCAAGGCATTGCTCAATCGACAAGTAAAAGGAAAAACAGACAAACATATGATTCGAAGTCTGATTCTTTTTTCGATTGGATTGATAGGTGCTATTGCCATTATTTTGGCGTTGCCAATGAGTGAAACCATAAAAGGTCAAGTTACAAGTCTAATAGGCATTGTATTAGCCGCTGCTCTGTCTCTTAGTTCGGCGACTTTTCTTGGCAATGCCATGGCAGGTGTCATGTTGGGGATGGTAAATAAATTTAAACCTGGAGACTTCATCCGAGCAAACG
>JAHDDD010000193.1 GCA_020629535.1 Saprospiraceae bacterium | reverse complement strand
ACAATCGTAGTCAACAAATTGTATGTCTAGACCATTGGACTGGAAACAACGAAACAATAAGCCAAGGAGTCAATCAATGGTTTTTAAAACTTTAAAAATCTAACATTTATCAATTTCGCTATCTCGCTCTCTCAAATTTTCCAAATTCTTCCTCTTCCCCTTTAAAAATTTAAAACTTTAAAAATCTAACATTTATCAATTTCGTTATTTCGCTCTCTCAAAATTTCCACCATTCTTCCTCTTCCCCATTAAAAATTTTAAAATTTAAAAATCTAATATTTAATAACCTCGCATTATCAAAACCAATTATCTGTAAAATAAAAATGTAAAATTTACCCGTTGCTTTTCGAATTAGATACCCATCTGGTTTTCTACATTTGTCGCAGAGGATTTCAGTTGAACCCGATCACACGATGTCTCTCTTTTCTCATCTGAATAGATCTTCGATCTGAAGGTCATCTTATTACTCATTTAATAACCAAAACTCGTTCCCATGTTTAGAACCGATGTTTTAACAAGGTGGTCGTATCTCACAGGATTACAAACCCTCTTGTTTTTACTTTTTGTGATTGGGGGAATTAAGGCACAAAATTCAACTTATCTCGCGTGTAACGATCAAGTACACATTTCATTGGATGAAGATTGTAATGCCACCATCACAGTTGATGCTATTCTTGAAGGAGAAGACAGTTATGATCCACCTTTCAATGATCTTTCGAATTATTCGATCTCAATTGAAATAGCAGACGGCACTCCTGTCTATGGAACCACATTGACAGAAACCGGAACTTATATCGTAACCATACAGGAAACTGTATCTGGTTATGGCAATAAGTGCTGGGGTACCGTGATCATAGAAGATAAGCTTCCTCCTGAAATCATTGACGACCCAACAACACCCATAGACGAAGCCTGCCCATGTCCGGTCGGTAACAACTATGAATGGTGTAAAATCAAAACGCATTGTCAGGACCTTGCACTTCCGATTGTTGAAGGCAGCAATCATTATGCACCTGACATTCCAGTTCCTTATTATGAAGATTGCTCAAACGTCTATATCAGTTATGTGGATCACTCATATTCAACCAATGATCCATGTTATCCTGTAAGATTGAAGAGACATTATGTATTCAAAGATGCTGCAGGAAATCAAACGACTTCTTGTGTCATGGAGTACATCATCGAGCCCATTGATATCTACAATGATATCGACAGTCCTCATGGGCATATCGAGCTCCCGTGTAATTCTTCAACAAGTATTCAAGGAATTTATGACTACTTCTACCAAATCAAATTGAATGAGCTGCTTCCTTATGCAAATACTGACGAAGAAATTGCTGAAGCTGAAGCTGCTGCTCATTATTATGCCATCCATTATGCGTATCCTACTTTAAATGGAGAGCCAGTACTTTACGATCTTTGTAATGTTGCTGTAGCTCATCATGATCTTGAAGTAGCAGCATGTGAAGGATGTCACGATGTAAAGAAAATCATCAGAACCTGGTCTTACTTTGATTGGTGTTCTGGTAAGAGTGTAGAATTTTCACAAATCATCACCAACGGAAGTCAGGATGGTCCTGATGTGTACGGTCCGGATTTCACCAAGACCGTTGACCCTTGGGGATGTTTTAGTAATTTCTACATGCCACCTCCTGAACATCTTAGTGATCCTTGTTCGTCATACTCTGACCTTAGTTGGGGAGTAACGGTCCCTCCGGGCGTTGATGTTGAGCAAGATGAAAATGGTTGGTACATTAGTAATGTTCCAAAAGGTGTTCACACTTTTATTTACCATGGATATGATTGCTGTGGACATGGTAACACACACGCCGTGAAGGTTACTGTTGTGGATGGGACTCCGCCGACCGCTGTGGCAACACAAGATCTTGTAGTCTCGCTTACTACCGCAGTCAATGGTACCGGCATAGCAAAACTATACGCCGAAAACGTTGATAAAGGATCACACGATGGTTGTGGACCTGTCAAACTGGAAGTAAGAAGAGAAGAAGATGTTTGTGGAATCACAGACAATTTGACATTCAATAACGATGGTCATCAATTTGATTATGAATATGATGAAGATGGTGGTGAATACGTCAAATTTTGTTGCGAAGACATCGAACAGTTTGGTATTGACGAAGATGGTGATGGTATCAAAGATTATGCAAGATTCAAAGTTTGGTTGAGAGTCTGGGATGATGGTGACATGGATGGTTACTATGGTTCTTATAATGATAACTACAACGAAACTTGGGCTTGGGTAAGAGTAGAAGACAAAGCACCAATCTCAATTGTTTGTCCAGCAGACATCACATTAGATTGTGATGTAGATATTCATGATTTGAATGAAGTCGGACAGGCTTGGGGTTATTCCACTTGTGGAACCGCTGAAGTTGCCTACGAAGATGTATACGATCACTTGCATGGTTGCTACGACGGATACATTCACCGTAAGTGGTATGCAGTTGATGCCCCACATCAGCATTGTATTCAATACATTCACAAAAAGCCACATTATTATCAAGATGATGTGACCATCTATTGGCCACAAGATACATTGGTAGATTGTACCATTAATTTGGAACACTATGAGCCATATTGGGAAACAGAGTCTTGTCACAATTTGGCTTGGTCAGTAGATCGTGATACCTTCTATCTTGAAGAAGGTGTATGTTATAAAATCTTTAACCATTGGACAGTCATTGACTGGTGTGTATATGATCCACTCGACGATCATACTCATGGTCTATGGGAAGAAGTTCAAGTTGTAAAAGTATTGGATGACGATGCACCATACTTTGACACTTGTGGTCAAACCATTATGATCGAAGTGACGGACTTTGATGATGAAGATGGTGACGGTATCATATGCGAAAACAACAATATTAGTTTCACAAAAACTGCTTTTGATGAAGGGGAATGTGCATCGCCATGGTTAAAATGGCAAGTGCAGATAGACCTTTGGAGTGACTGGACTTTTGACTATGTCTTCACAAGTTCAGGTGATCCTTCAAGTGATTTTTATATTCCTCCAACCTTACCGGGAGAGGAAGTAAGATTTACATTGCCGTATGGCATAGAAGGCAGTATGTCTAATCACCGAATCGTTTGGAAAGTTACAGACGGTTGCGGTAATGTGAAAAATTGTACGCAAAACTTTATGGTTGTTGACAAAAAAGCTCCAACACCATATTGTGTAAATATTAATAGTGCTGTCATGACCAACGGAGAAGTTGAGTTATGGGCCTGCGATTTTGATCTGGGCAGTTTTGATAACTGTACACCAAATGAGTATTTGAGATTTACTTTCTCTGATGTTCATCCGGATGAAGATCCAGAATATAATGAAGCACTAAGATGTTCGGCCAGGACATTCGATTGTGATGATGTATCACCCGACCAGACAACCCCCATTGAGGTACAAGTATACGTATGGGATCAAAAAGATAATGTAGATTTCTGCGTAGTAAATTTAACCCTCATAGATAACACTGGTGCCTGCGAAGGTGGAGCTTCATCAAGAATTGGTGGCCAGGTTATAACCGAGTCTGGAGAAGAACTTAATCAAATTTCTGTAGAGCTTTACAATAGTAATGCACCTGAATTTCCTCAAATTAACAATACCAATGTTGACGGCCACTATGCATTTGAGAACAACCCATTTTATTTTGATTACCAAATCGAAGGTTACTCAAATGAGGAACCATTGAATGGTGTATCAACGCTTGACCTCGTTTTAATTCAGAAACATATCTTAGGAATTCAAGAATTGGATAATCCTTACAAAATCATCGCTGCAGATGCATCGAATGATCAGAAAGTTTCTGCAGTTGACCTTATTGAAATAAGGAAATTGATTTTAGGAGTTACTTCAGAATTTTCATTCAACGACAGTTGGAGATTCCCTGTAAAGGGACAGTATATGGATCCTCAAAATCCATTCCCATTTGAAGAGACAATTTATATTGACGATTTAAATGAGAGCATGATGCACAATGATTTTATCGGTGTCAAAATCGGTGATGTAAATGATAGTGCAACACTTGGATTCACAGGTGGTCATATCGAAAACAGAAGTGACATTTATCTGGATCTCTATTTCGAGAAAGCTGAATTGAAAGATGGTCATTATCATATTGATATCAAGTCAGCCAATGATGTGGAATTGAATGGCTTCCAATTTGCATTGAAGCATGTAAGCAAATTACTTACAGTAGAAAGTGGCAAATTGGACTTAGACCAAAACAACTTCATGTCAAAATCTGAAGCATTGACCAATTTCAGCTGGGACACAGATAGATTGACTACTGTGAGCAAAGGAGACGTGCTTTTCAGCTTGATTTTCGATGGGAATCCAGGAAATGAATTGAATATTAATAAATATGCAATGACGCCTGAAGCCTACATTGGAAAAACATTGGAAACAATCAATGTTCAGCTTGAATCAGTAGATCAAAGTTTGTCAAATGTTTTGTTTCAAAATAAACCTAACCCATTTGACAATACAACGACAGTTGGATTTTCTATTGCTAAACCAGGAAAAGTATCCATCACATTTTTTGATGTGAGTGGAAAAACTGTCAAAAAGATGACAGGAAACTTTGCCGCCGGTTACAACGAATTGACCCTGTCTGCCAACGATTTCGAGGCTAGTGGAATCATTTATTACCAGTTAGAAACTGGCGATTTTACTGATACCAAGAAAATGTTGTTGATAGAAAAGTAAATAAATCGACTTTTGGATAAAATGACAAGAGGGCGATGCAATGGCATTGCCCTCTTGCTTTTTATGGTATTTTGTGTTTGAATATATTATATTCGTATTGCCTTCTCAATACCAATTAATCTAATTCATAACTTCTTGAAGGTACTATACGATTGGTGTATTAAGTCTGAAGATTTTGATCAGCTCGAGCTGACAAAGGTCAAGGTTATGGTCTCTTTTTTTCTATTCGCTGCCTTTCTTTGCCTTTCTTTGGTCCCCTTAACAGGAGTGATAAATTCAGATTTTCCATTGTTGCTTGTTGCATTCATTTTCATAGCTCTACTCTTCTTGTTTAAATGGACGCAATCCATCGACTTGGTTTCAAATCTCTTCATTGGTGTTGTGTTTTTCTCAACAGCACAATTGAGTTTTAGTACAGGTGGATTATATTCTGAAGACGCCCATTTTTTATGGAGTGTTTGCATCATAGGATTTGTTATAGGAAATATACAATCAGGAATTGTTTGGACTTCAGGTGTTTTAGTTTGGTATGTCTATTTGTACTTTTTGAGTAAGAATACCTTTTGGAATGAAAAGTTCTTAGCAGCAAGGAATAATTTCCCACCAGAATATTACTTCATTGTTTGCCTTATTGCAGCGGCATTGTGCATCGGTTTGGTTCTAATATTATTGAAACAGAATAAATATTTAGTAAATAAACTCAACCAAAGAAATGGAAACCTGGAAGAAGCATACAAGGAGCTAGAAGAAAAAAGCAATCAGCTAAAGCTGGCTTATGAGGAATTAAATATTTCCAATGAAAAGTTAGAACATTATGCACATAGGGTTTCTCATGATTTAAAAGAGCCTTTGAGAACCATCATTTCATTTAATGGAATCATAGCAAGGGAAATATCAAAAAAAGGAGCTAATGATGAAAAGTTAGATAAATATTTAGACTTCGTTCAGACAGCCTCTACCAAAATGAACGAACAGATCAGCGACATTCTCAATTTTGCAAAAATCAACTCACAGGATGCAGCTTATGTTGAAACAGATGTGAATGTGATTGTTGACAAAGTTTTATTATTGCTGAATAAACAACTCAAAGACACACGAGCCATTATTGAAAAGGGTAAACATCCAACTCTATTTCTGCAGCCGGGCAACATTGCACAAATTTTTCAAAATCTTATTTCCAACGCCGTTAAATTTAAACATGCAGATCGACCTCTCAGAGTTTACATTTCATCATATGAAAATCACACTCATTGGTTTTTTTCTGTAAAAGACAACGGTATTGGAATACCTCAAGACAAGCAAGCTAGCATTTTCAATGAGTTCGTCAAACTCAATGCCGACAAAGAAGGGCAGGGAATAGGCCTTGCTACTTGTCTGCAAATAACACAACATTATGGTGGAGAGATGAAGGTCCACTCCCATTTTGGAGAAGGCTCAGAATTTGTTTTCAGTCTAGCCAAAGCCAATGTACAAGCGCAACAAACAAAGGCGTCAAATCTGAAGTCCAGTGTCTGATGTTGCATAGAAGGTGTGACCGTTTTTGATGCGACCAAACCAATGGTAGCTGGCTTTACCGACAAATTTGATACATGTTTGAAATTTGGGCAAGAATAAAATACCTTTGTGCGTTTATAATTGGCATGCGATATTTAGGCAAAATAGGACTTGGTGTGGTGACTTTGCTGGTGATTTTTCAAGCATCTTCACTGAATGCACAAAAAGGCTGGGAAGTAGGAGGCTACCTCGGATTGGGCCACTATTTTGGCGATTTGAATACCAATTACAGCCTCAATGATCCTGGACCAGCCGCCGGACTTTTGTACCGACGAAATTTCAACGAACGAATTTCATTTACAACGGGTATTCATTTTACAAGACTGAAAGCCTTCGACAACGACTCGAACAATGCTTTTCAGCAAATGCGTAATCTGTCATTTAAATCGAATGTGTTCGATGCGAATCTGGCTCTTGAATTCAATTTCTTTACCTACATTCATGGAGATCGAGATTACTATTACACACCATATGCCACCTTTGGAATTGCTGTCACGAAATTCAATCCCAAAGCTGAACTTGATGGTCAATCATATGCCCTTAGAGATCTTGGAACAGAAGGTCAAGGAAATGACGAATACGGTTTGATAAGTCCGGCATTGTTTTTCGGCATTGGTTACAAATGGGATATCAGTTACAAATGGAGTATGAATGTCAGTCTAATCGCAAGACGATTGCAGACGGATTATCTTGATGATGTCTCTACAACATATCCAGATTTACTTACATTATCAGGTACGGATGGTTCATTGGCAGCAGCACTCTCTGATCGCAGTGGAATAGAAGGATTTGCCACAGAAGGCAAGCAAAGAGGCAATAGCAAAAACAACGATACCTATGTAATCGTAGGTGTAAGTATCATGCGTTTCTTTTCCAGATTGGAATGTCCAAAAGTGTCACGTATCAAGGCATTCTAAAATGATTTCTCATTACTCACTTCGATTAAGCCCTTTTCCCAGAGGTTACCATATTATTACGCAACATGTATTAGATGCAATACCTGCCTTGCCGGCGAATGGAATATTCCACCTTTTTATTCATCATACATCTGCTGCGATCACAATCAATGAAGCCGCAGACCCGGATGTGCTCACTGACTTTGAATCTATTTTCAATAAGATCGTTCCCGAAAATATGCCTTTCCTAACGCATACGATCGAAGGACCGGATGATATGCCTGCCCATATAAAAGCAGCCATGATCGGGAATTCAATCAGCATTCCAATCATTGATGGTCAACTGGCCTTAGGTACCTGGCAAGGAATATATCTCTGCGAATTCAGAAACCGTGGAGGTGCCAGAAAACTAACGGTAAGTGTATACGAGTGATTAATCATTTCTCTTTAAGCACATTTATTTATACACAAATCAATACTTTTGATTTAAATAATTGTTTATGATCACTTCTTCAAGACACTGGGTCATTTTATTTTCCTTATCTATTTTTTGTGCTTGTCAGCAAACGACCAATTCTAAGGTACCTGCATCTGATACTATTAAAGAAAAGCAAGAAATTAAAATTGAAACCAAGGTCGAAAAGAATGTTGATAAGACTGCAAAACATGAGGTACCAAAAGACGAGAAAAGAAGTCTGATTTTCCCTATGAGATTGCTTACCAATTTGTTCAATTCAGACT
>JAHDDD010000192.1 GCA_020629535.1 Saprospiraceae bacterium | reverse complement strand
AACACCATTTGTAGAATCATTGTAATTGGCTCCCAAGACTCTCAAGCCTCCGAGCAAGACCGTCATTTCAGGAGCAGTCAATGTAAGCAGCTGCGCTCTGTCTATCAGCAAGCTTTCTGTTGACACAGCATATTTCTTAGGCAAATAATTTCTAAAGCCATCTGCTGCTGGTTCAAGAACACCAAAAGATTCGACATCAGTTTGCTCTTGAAGTGCGTCCACCCTACCCTGAGTAAAAGGAACCCGAGAAGGACATCCAGCATCACCGGCAGCCTTTTCAACTGCAGCGCATCCGGCAAGAACAATGATATCAGCCATTGAAACATTCTTATGAAATTCACTTTGAATTTTCTCATAAGCAGAAAGAACATCTGCTAATTGACTTGGATTGTTAACGTCCCAAAACTTTTGAGGTGCTAATCTAATCCTGGCACCATTTGCCCCACCTCTTTTATCCGAACCTCTAAATGTCGAGGCAGAAGCCCATGCTACTGAGACCATTTGTGGTACCGATAAGCCTGAATTCAACAAGGCCTCTTTCAGTTGGGTTATGTCTCCTTCTGAAAGTTCATCATGGGTTTGTTTTGGTAACGGATCTTGCCAAATAAGATCTTCAGATGGTACTTCGGGGCCATGGTAAAGCACCTTTGGTCCCATGTCTCTGTGCGTCAATTTAAACCAAGCTTTCGCAAATGCCTTTTCAAATGCTTCGTGGTCTTCGTAAAATCTCCTTGAAATTTTCTCGTATTCTGGATCAAATCTCAATGAAAGGTCAGTGGTTAGCATGGCTGGCTTTTGCATTTTCGTTGAATCATGTGCAAATGGTACGTCAGCAGCACTTTCTTTTGCTATCCATTGATTGGCACCAGCGGGACTCTTTGTTAACTCCCATTCATTTTCAAAGAGATTATTGAAGAAGAGCTTACTCCATTGAGTTGGCTTTTGTGTCCAAGTAACTTCCAAACCACTTGTGATTGCATCGCCAGCCATCCCTGAACCGTGAGCATTTTTCCAACCCAAACCTTGAAGCTCTATGTCTGCACCTTCTGGTTCTGCACCAACCAGTGCTGCATCTCCTGCTCCATGTGTCTTTCCAAAGGTATGACCACCAGCGATTAAGGCGACGGTTTCTTCGTCATTCATAGCCATGCGCTTGAAAGTCTCTCTTATATCTCTGGCCGCTGCTATAGGATCCGGATTACCATCAGGTCCTTCTGGATTTACATAAATGAGGCCCATCTGAACAGCTGCCAGTGGGTTTTCTAAATCTCGGTCACCTGAATATCTCAAATTACCAGCTTCCCATTCTGTTTCTGAACCCCAATAAACATCTTCTTCTGGCTCCCACACATCTTCTCTTCCTCCGGCAAAGCCATAGGTTGTGAATCCCATCGATTCCAATGCTACATTGCCCGTCAATATCATCAAGTCTGCCCACGAAATCTTGTTCCCATATTTTTGCTTTATAGGCCAAAGTAATCTTCTTGCTTTGTCAAGGTTGCCATTGTCAGGCCAACTATTAAGCGGTGCAAATCTCTGCTGACCTGTACCTCCGCCACCTCTGCCATCTCCTGTTCTATATGTGCCTGCACTATGCCAGGCCATTCTGATAAAAAACGGTCCGTAATGACCAAAATCAGCAGGCCACCAATCTTGAGAATCTGTCATTAAAGCAGTGAGGTCTTGCTTCAATCCTTCATAATCCAAACTCTTGAATGCTGCAACGTAGTCGAAGTCCTCGTCCATTGGATTGGTCTTCGAGGTGTGTTGTTTTAATATGTTTAATTTGAGCTGGTTTGGCCACCAGTCTCTGTTGGTTGTGCCGCCTCCTGCGGTCTTATGATTTTGCATCGATCCATTGTGGAATGGACATTTACTAATATCTCCTGATTTTGTATCCATAATTTTTCTTTTCCCAAAGATCAAAAACTCATTACATTTACAAAAACTATAATTTCTATACAATCATTGATTATGTCAATATCTAAAACTCAAATAGAATATGTGCTTGCTTTGGAAAAAACAGGTAGCTTCAGTAAAGCTGCAGAAAAATGTTTTGTAACTCAAAGCACGCTGAGCATCATGATCAAGAAGCTTGAGAACCAAATCAATATTATCTTATTTGATCGAAAGTCAAAGCCCATCATTCCCACCAAAGAAGGGAAATTACTCATGCCTCAGTTCAAGATCATTCACAGAGAATATGAACTATTGGAAGAGCAGATTCAAGGAAGAACAAAAAATTATCATGGAACTTTTAAAATTGGAATCATCCCTACCCTTGCTCCGTTTCTTTTGCCTTTATTCTTAAATGAAATGACGGGAAAAAGGCAAGACGTAATCTTTAGCATCCATGAAACAACGACCATGGAAATAGTGAACCTCATAAAGCAAAGAGACATTGACATTGGAATTATTTCTCTTCCAGTCAATGAGAAAGAACTTATTGAGCAAACCCTTTTCCATGAAGATTTTTTTGTTTACGATACAAACAGAACCAAGCATTCAAAAAGAAAAAAAACATATCGTGTTGACGAGATAGATGCTGACAGACTTTGGCTGTTAGAAGAAAGCCATTGTCTTTCCACCCAGATAGAAAGTATTTGTAATCTGAAAAACAAAAAGAGCATTAACAATAATCTGGTATTTAGAAGCGGGTCCATTTTATCTCTACTTGAACTTGTGAACACAAACAATGGAATTACTCTTCTCCCCAGACTTGCCACAAGGAACAATGCAATTATTGACAAAGGGCATTTGTATCAATTGCAAAATCCCTCACCGGTGAGATCTATTGGATTCGTTACACATCCAAATTTCACAAAGTATAAATTAAAGGAATTCTTAGAGGCGCAAATTTTGAAAAGCGTGAAGCCATTTCTGAAGAAATTGAATAATATTAAAGTGATAAATCCAAAATAAAAAAACAGATTAAGATAAAATGCTATGAGGCTAGAATTTCATCATTCTCATTATTTGAGAAGAAGTGTAGTCGCGATTGAGCAATTTAGAGATTTAGAAATTTAGCCATTGGCTTGGTTTTAATTGTCTGTGTTATCAAAAACAAACAGAGCTGTTGGCATCGCCAACAACTCTGTTTGTTTTTGAGATACAATATGTTCTCAGAAATTCCTGTGAATATACTCCGGATTACTATCTGAGTATCACCACTTGTTTCACAAGTGAGTGATGCTCAGATATAACCCTTAGAAAGTATGCGCCGTTAGACAAATAAGCCGGTATCGCAACATTGGTATTTTGATCAACCAAATTTTCACTATACATCAATTGACCATCGATAGAGATGAATTCAATCTGTACGTCTGAATTACCAAATCCATCAAGCGCAATATTCAATTCATCATTGACCGGATTTGGAAATACTTTTAGTGAGACAGCATCAAGGTCTTCATTCGAAGTCAAAGCATTCGCCTTCAGGCTGATCTGCCCCATTTCTAAACCAGTACTTACCACTTCATTCAAGAATTCATTATCTAATGAAATGATATCTGATAGAAGAGCATTATTATTTGATTCGATGGTTATGGAAAAATTAAATGCATCAACTGCACTTCCAGTCAAGATACTGATCTTAGCTTTCGATTCTTCAGAGCTAGAAAGTAAAGCTTGTGCATCATCACCATCTATAGACAGAATATTGGCATGATCAAAATCCAAGGCAAAAGTACTTGCATTAAGAAGTGCACTTTTCAAAGTAAAATCAATCTGATATTGTTGACCAGCCATCAATTGGACATCTTGAAATTCAAGTGTACTTAATGACCGTGTATCCATATCGTCTTCATGTGGTGCAAAGAAAGAACCATTTACATCTCCTGACTTGATGACTCGTACAGGAAGTACCTGATTGTCAACCTCTGAATCTTCGAATGTAAAACTGTATACTTCTGTCGGAATGTTGAATGCAGAAAAATCGGTATCAAATTCGAAATCATCTCTCAGTACTTTGAAATGATTAACATCATTTCCTTGATCAATGCCAAGAATGACTCTACGAATGGCTAAAAGATCATAAGTACTCAACGCACCATCACCATCCCAATCAGCAGCAACGATATCGAATGGACTATCAAGCTCTGAAAATTCAAGCATGTGTTTCTGAATTAGCACGATATCGAGCGTACTTACACCTGCCAATGAAAGTATATCATCAATATCGCTAATACTCACTTCATTTGTTCCAACTACAAGGTCTTCTGAATCCATCGCATGGGCGCAAACATCTGGTTCAAGTTGAGTGTCATTGTTCAAGGTAAATGTATAACCATTGCAAATACCCGATACCACCTGGATGAAAGAACCCTCTAACAAACAAGGACTATCCTCGTCTTCCAATAGAAGGACATTGACAACACAGAAACTAAAATTACCAGCATCATCCCATACGTAAACTTCTACTGCAACATTATCACCTCCGTTCAAAAGTATATCATCACAGTCGAAAATCTTGAAAGAAGAACTTAAAGAATCATCAAAATTAGGATCTTCTTCTGGTGGAATGGATGTGAACGTATACCTTAAAGACGAACAATTATCCCATGAATCAATGGAGAAATCTACAGCCCAAAGTTCTACCATTCCATTTTCCATCAAAGCAGTTGACTGGCTGATACACAACGCCAGAGGTGGCGACTTATCTTCTACTGAAATATTCACAGAACATGATTGCCCTGATGAAGTCTCCCTTGCATTGACAACCCAATTACCAAGATGTGAACAATCCAAATTGAGTGATTGAGCATATGGTAGAATTTCATTTCCATCCATATCCGTCAGGTTCATTTCAAAACCATTTGAACAAACATTGAATGGTTGTTCAGTAATCATCGTCGGACTGAGAACTGCCCTACCATCAGAATTTAAACTGATAAAGACATCTTCATTGCAGACTAAATTATCTCCACCTCCTAGAAAGTAGTTACATGAAGTAGTACAACCATTTGAATCAGTAATTGTAACAAAGTACATCTGTTGTTGATCCAAATTTTCTGCAATTGCACCGGATGCGCCATTGCTCCAAGCATAGCTATATGGCGGAACACCTTCAGATCCTATCACTTCCAATTCATCAGATGCTTCGGTACATTGGATCGAACATGAAAAGTTAGATAAGCCCAACGCACCTGAGCATTGAGTGACATCACCATTCGCATCTATAACAGTAACAGAATATGTGCCAATGAGTAAATTTTCAAACAAACCTGTTTGGTTCTGTGCTATTCCAACCAGATTGTAAGTATACGGTGGCACCCCATTTTCGACGACGACCTGAATTGATCCTAGATCAGTGCAACCAACCGGTACACTTTCAATCACAGAACAATTGAAGTTTGTTTGAGCCGCAACCAGACTCACCAAACAAAAGTTAAATATGATTAGTAAAAATTTATTTTTCATTATTGATAATATTCATTGTTAAATTAAAATTGATATCTAAGGCCTGCTGTAAGTCCAAGATAATTGTACTTTTTTCTTAGCGGTGCCTCTTCGACATGTAAGCCTGCCAGTTCATGCTTATACATAAAACCTGCATTGACTGAAAGCTTGTTTCTCAAATCGTATAGTAGTCTACCTTCCACCAAAATTCGATTTGAATTCTTAGCGAGAAAGTGTTTATCCATATCTTCAGAAATATCGTATTCTCTCGTCAAATAGTCTTCTTCTCCAAATAAATTAGGAAATAAGTCTAACTGAAAGCCTGTATGCGACATTGCCAGATTGAATTCATAACCAGCTGCCATCTCGAGCGCCAATGATTTTGACAATGGTAAAGCATACGCTGCCAAGACTGGCACATTCCATGATCTGTGCACATTGAATCGCTCATTGGTATGCATAGTCTCTCTTGTGACAAGGACTTCTGCAGGTACCGGAGTTACTGAACCATTTGGACCATGAATATTTGCAATGGTGACTGATTCAAAATTCGTATCAGCAATGATAAATTGATGTAAGCTTCGCTCCGTCAATTGCATAAATGACAATCCTGTTCGGATATGGAATCTTTTTGTAATGTAATATCCATAACTCAATCTTAGATCAATGGTTTCAAGTGGAGTTTCAGCTCCTCTTCTTAAGTCAACCAATTTGTCATATGCTGAAGATTCATAAGGAAAATATGAAGGAGAAGCCATCATTATGCTCGCAGAAACAGAGGCAAAATGTACACGTTCCTTTTTATTTTCAATCCTCTTCACTGCTTCTTTCCTGAATTTTGTTGTTGACAAATGCAGGAAAGGAACCTCCTTCTCCGGTCCATATAAAATTGATGAAAGAGCAGGCAACAATGAAAATGACTCGACAGTTTCAGCTGTTTCAGATGCATTGACATCAGAACTAAAACCAACAAAATTTTGACCATGACGACGAGCGTCTGATTCAACTTTATGAGCTTCTGTCACATCATTGGTTGACAAACTCTTTGCATCAATATTGTCAGTCGATCTTGTGAGAAGAGTTCTGTTACTCGCGGGTATAGTTTGTGAATACTCAACCACTTGTTCGTCTGAATGAACTATTCTTACTTCAGTGCTCTCTTTAGTTCCAATCACTGGTTCAGGCACTTTTTCAATGCTGGCCTCTTGCTCTTGCTCATTACTGATTTTTCGCACTTGCTCAGCACTGCTCAAGCCTTGCGCTTGCTTTTGCTCATTACTACTTAATTCTTGCACTTGCTGCTGCACAAGACTATTCAACCCTTGCTGCTGCTCAATACTGTTGATCAATTGCTCATGCTCAATATTCTTGCTCACTTGCTCTTGCTCAATATTGCTACTCAACGTATACGCAATACCGGCAATCATGATTCCGAGAATTAAAAACAAAGACCAGGAAGCGAAGCTTCTTCTATCAGTATTGTCTTCAGATGGAATCTGACTTTCGATAGCATCCCACATTTTATCATTGTCAATGCTTGGTTCAAATTCCTGAAATTTATTTCTAGATTGATGTTCAAATTGCCTTAAGTCCATTATGTGCAATTTTATTAAGTTCATCGAATTTTTCCTTTAATTGTTTTCTTGCTTTAGACAGGTGCGCTCTGGATGTTGATTTCTCAATGTTGAGCATTTCTGCTATTTCGCTATGGTCGTATCCGTCAAGTACAAATAGTTTAAATACTTCACGGGCTCCGAGACTGACGTAATCTAAAATCGAAAGAATCTCATCACAAGTAAGTTTGTCAAAAACCTGTGAGTCCAATGATCCGCCTACTGGTTCTGATACATTTTCAATATCAGAATATTGCTTGCGTTTTTTCAGATTCTTCCACGCCTGTCGTATAACGATGGTCTTCATCCATCCTTCGAGATTTCCCTGATCTGTGTAATTCTTCAAGCTTTTGAATATTTCTATCCAGGAGATTTGAAGTACTTCTTCAGCATCAATTCTGTTGCCCATGTATTTATAGCTGACCGCAAAAAGCTTTTGATTAAAATGAACGAACAGTTCCTTTTGGCTTTTCCGATCGCCTTTTAGGCAAGCGTTGATGATGTGTTGAAAATTGACTGACATATTTTTGTATCAGGCTATTGTATGCGTTCAGCTACAAATGTTCCTGTGGTACCATTGACCGCAAAGGTCCCTGAGATTTGTTCGCCAACATTACCGAATTTTATAACTTCAATAATTGTTTGATCCAAATCTCCCGTATCCAAACTACTGATATCTTGAACAGAAGAAATCGTATTGCCAGAGTACGTACCAGGCGCAAATCCTCGGAAACCAAGAATGATCGTATCCTCTCCATTGTTCCCAATGATGGTGGTCTCTGCAGATGTAACTCTCGCGGTAACATTTTCTATGAAAATATCCTCTCCATATGAAGTTGTAAACTGAATACCACTTGGCAATTCTTCATCACACGGGTTCAAATCAACAGTCATATTTGAATCAGTAATTTCAATTTCTCTT